>CALBHK010000118.1 GCA_937894565.1 uncultured Chlamydiae bacterium | reverse complement strand
GCCTCTGAATTTGAGGCCCGTCTGCATCGCCCAACTTATTCAAGTTGAGCTGCTTCGACGTCGACCCAAAATGAGTTTGTGCCTGGCTCAAATTCATGGAACCTCCTTGTCAAATTCCCATTTCTTCATGTTGTTCGGGTACATGTATTTATTAACAATCTGATCAAAGAGGGCCTCATCTTTCAACTGAAACGTTTTTACTGGGTTATTTTGACTTGGAGCGGCTAGTTGATCATATTCCTTTAAGTCGAGGTTTTGTGATGATTGTTTTGTTAAATTCACCCACTGACGATAATCCTCTTCTGTTGAAGCGCGAGTGATAAAAGTCATTCCGGCAAATCCCTCGCCACTTATATTAGCCGAGGAGCCTCTAAAGTCTCCGCTTTCGTTTGCAATCAGGTTGAGTACCGTTGTCATATTAGGCATGGCATATATTTGTCCTCCCAAATGAGGAATCCAGAATGAATTCATTGGGGCATCGGCAGTGATTTCAAAGCGAATAGGAGTCTCTTTTGGGAATTGAACAAAATTCACGCTGGCAATTTTTTCTTCCGGATAGATAAAGAGCCACTTCCACTGTAAAGCAACAACCTGGATTGTCATTTCTTTATTTTTGGACTCAATGGATTTATAGGGATCTAATTCATAGGTTTTAATTCCCGTTAACACACTTATGATCAGAACCATCAAACAAGGAACCCCCCACCAGATGTATTCAGCGATGCGGTTGTCAACTAAATCAGGATCATACTTTGCTTTTGGATTATCAGCCCTATATATCCAAGAAAAGATAAAAGTAAGAACATAGACAGGAATAATGACAAGCAACATGAGTGCTTGAATTATGAAAAGAAGGTTGCGCTCTTCTAAAGCGATCATTCCCTTAGGAAACAATATAGCAATTTTTTCGCTGAAATGAAGGATCTGCAGCGGCTGCATAATTAAGATGATGAGCAGAATTAAACCCGTAAAGAGCAGCATATAAAGTACAGGTTTGTCCTTCATCTTCATTATTTAAATCCTCTAAACACTCTATGGTACATATACTCATTGCAGCTGAATCTTGCAATCATTTATTTTAACCTAGAAACGACAGCTTGCATACGCTTTCAAGCGAGAACGCGATGACAGGCGGAAAAAAACTACAGGTAACTAAAAGTCACAACAATTGTGAAACGATAACCATACTAACCGTATTCGTAGGGGGAATGGCTGCCGGTGCTGCTTATTTATTGGCAAAGGCGATATCTTAAGAAAAATAATCTAGAAAGACAGTATTCATTCTTAAGTATAGAAAAATTATCTTGTTTTTGGTTATAATGGCTAAATATTCACGCAAGGTTTTATTATTTTACCTAAAGACAAAAACGGTTGCCCCTACCTTCAGCTAGCTCCTATGGAAGGAGTCGGCGATCACAGCTTTCGTAAAGCGATGGCTTCGATTGGTGGTTTTGATGAGGCCGTGAGAGATTTTTTACGAGTTCCTAAAAATGCGCATGTGAAGAGTTTGGCTAAAGTTTACCAAGCGGATGAATTAGGCTCGATTCCCTTAGCATGTCAACTTATGGGATCAGATCCTCAACTAATGGCTGATATGGCCCAGGAAATTCAAATGAGAGGAGCTCCCAGAATAGACATTAATTGTGGATGCCCTTCCAATACGGTGACTGGACGAGGGGCAGGCTCTAGCCTTTTGAAAAACCCCACGTTCGTCTATGAGGTGGCACAAGCTGTCGTAAAATCGGTATCCATTCCCGTCACTTTGAAAATGCGCTCAGGCTATGAAGATATTTCTCTATTTAAAGAAAACTTGCTAGCCGCACAGGAAAGTGGAGTTCGATATATCACTTTGCATCCCCGAACAAAAGTAGATGGATATGGCCCCCCGGCAAGATGGGATTTGATTGCGGAAGCAAAAGCTATTCTAAAAATTCCTCTAGTAGGTAACGGGGATATATTAAATGTATCGCATGCTCTGGAAATGCAAAAAATGACCGGGTGTGATGGGTTGATGATAGGCCGTGGAAGTATCATCAATCCGTTCATTTTTCTTGAAATCCGGGCCCATTTTTCTCAAACAGTTTTTCGCCCTAAATGGGAAGATGTCAGCAACTATTTAGATGTTTACTTAAAATCGATGCTTGAAGAAACTTCTATGAAAGTGCGCATTAACAAGCTTAAACAATTGCTTTGCTTTTTCTTTAAAAGAAATACCAGTTTATTAGAAAAAAGACAAGCTATTTTAACCTCAACACACACATGCGCAGATACGTTCCTCAACCATGCCAAAGAGCTATTACAAGAAGGCGATCATTATGCTACTGCTTAGTGGAGAATCCCTTTCAAAGGCTTTTGCAAGCAAAGAGCTATTTCACGATCTTTCCATTAGCATCTTTGCTGGTGATCGTATCGGACTGATCGGTCAAAATGGCTCCGGCAAATCGACATTGCTTAAAATTTTATCAGGACAAGAAAACCCGGATGAAGGAAATCTGTCCTTGCGCCGCAATCTCAAAATAGGGTACTTGCCGCAGGTATGTGACTTTGAAGACAAAAAACCTATTGATATTTTGCTGGAAGCTTTAAACAACAATAGACAAGATCATGATTATGAAAATGAACTGATAGCAAAAACGTGGATGAGCAAGTTGGGCTTTACGGGCTTAGAACCCTCTGCAGCACTTCTCTCTGGGGGATGGAAAAAAAGGCTAATGCTTGCTAAAGAGATGATCGCCTCTCCTGATCTATTGCTCTTAGATGAACCTACCAACCATTTGGATCTTGAAGGCATTCTTTGGCTGGAAAGATTTTTAAAAAATGAAGCCCCTACGTATCTCTTTGTGAGCCATGATCGCTACTTTCTTGAACATGCGGCAAACCAAATTATAGAGCTCTCTTTTGCCTACCCTAAGGGTGTTTTTGCCATCAAAGGCCCTTATTCACAATTTCTTGAGAAAAAAGAAGAATTTTTGCAAGGACAGATGCAACAAGAATCTTCTTTAGCGTCCAAAGCGCGGCGCGAATTAGAATGGCTGAGGTCCAATCCAAAAGCCAGGACCACTAAATCCCGATCACGTATTGATCAGGCCCATGAAATTTTAGGCGAACTTTCAGATCTTAAAAAACGCAATCAGAAGAGCAAAGCTTTTATTGACTTCAGCAGCAGCGAAAGAAATACCCGAAAACTTTTGGTTGCTAAAAATATAACCAAAGAACTTGGCGGAAGAGTTCTATTTAAAGGCTTAGATTTTCTGCTGACTCCTGGGACACGTATGGGACTGATGGGGCCTAATGGTTCGGGTAAGACTACATTGCTCAAACTCCTTGTCAATGAAGTCTCTTTGGACCAGGGCACACTTAAAAGAGCGGAAGACCTTAAAGTCGTCTATTTTGATCAGCATCGTAATCAATTGCCAGACCACCTTACCTTGCGTGAGGCGCTCTCTCCAAATGGTGATTTTGTCTACTATTATGGTCAGCCGATACATGTCAACGGCTGGTGTAAACGCTTTTTATTTTCTCCGGATATTTTGGACTTGCCTATTTCGAAATTATCGGGCGGGGAACGCGCACGCATCACGATTGCCCACCTGATGCTTAAAGAAGCGGATCTTCTGCTTCTTGATGAACCGACAAACGACCTTGATATTCCGACCCTTGAAACCCTGGAAGAGAGTTTAATGGAGTTTCAGGGCGCTGTGGTCTTGATCACGCATGATCGCTGCATGTTGGATAGAATCTGCAACACCTTCCTTGGTTTAGGGGATGCTTCTCAAACACAACTCTTTGCTAGCTATTCTCAATGGGAAGCAGCAGCCAAAGAAGTGGCATCGCCAGGCTTAAAATCCAAAACAGATAAAGCAAGTACTCCATCACAGACTAGTACAAAGTCCAAGTTAAGTTATGCTGAAAAAAAAGAATATGAGCAACTTGAAGGGAAAATTCTTCAAGCGGAAGATAAAATTAAAGCATTGCATCAACGTTTGGAAGATCCTACTCTAGCTCAAAATAGCGCTTCTCTATCAGAAATTTGCACTGAAATTTCCTTAGTTGAAACAACCATTGAACGGCTTTATCTACGCTGGGAAGAGCTTGAAAAAAAGCAATAGAGGATAAAGAAGAGTTAACCGCAAAGAACGCTGAGCAAACGCAGAGAGGAATTCACCCTAAGAACTCCCTCTGCGTTTGCTCAGCGTGCTTTGTGGTTCTGCAGTTAACTCTTCTCTATCCTCAGTTTTCTCTTGCTCTTCTCATTTCTTTTCCAAATGTTGGTTTGCTTTTTCAATGATATCTTTATGTTGGACCTCATCTTCTTTTGCCAGTTTAAGAATAGCTTTTAGGGCTTTCTTTTCAAGTGAAGTGAGACTTTGTTCTTCATCTTCGTTAATGTTATGATAATTTGATTCAATCACTTGCTCTTTTGAATGCGATACAATAGAGATCTTTTCTTCAAGCTCTTCAATGTTTGGAGTTTTAAATCCAATAAACTCTTTTTTCTGAGGAGTTAAAAAAGGCGAGTAGGGGATGTTCTGTTTTCCTCCATGAAGTTCATAGACTGCTTTTTTAAAATTTTTGAGCCTTTGCTTTCTTACCGGGTCTGTAAAAATTTGTTCCAGAGAATGGATATTGTCTGGCATACTTTTACCCGGATGGTAATTGTATTTTCTGTTATTGTTTTCTAAATATTCAACCACTGCATTAAGCAGGGATTTAAACGCTTTTGTCTCTGTAAGCGGCATGTAAGTGACAAACTCAAAAGAGAGAATGCTCTGATTCTCTTTTTCAACACCCGTT
>CALBHK010000117.1 GCA_937894565.1 uncultured Chlamydiae bacterium | reverse complement strand
CACGAAATTTAAATTTTTTAGAATCAGTGACTTAAAATTTTAGCGGGAATTGCTGGACAAGTGTTGCTATTTTCATTCCTGTTTTGGGTAATCTTGGGTATCTTTTCTATAAAATAGTTATTTTCTTTAAAAAGAAAGAAGAACCCAAAGTAGAAGAAATTACTCCTGAAAAAAGTGCCCCAATACTTGTCCAAGAAAAAAAAGCTCCCACAAACCCTACTTTTAAATCTTTTACAGAAACCGAAATACTCAATGAAGGGATGGAGTTAATCAATTTAATGAAAAAATACATTAAACTAGCTGTAGTTCTGAAATCAGAGAAAAACCAAATGAATGCAATTAAAGAAGTCTTAAAGACAATGAAATACATATGTCAAATGGCAGAAAATGATCCGGGACTAAAGGTGACAGCTATTTATTGTGATGATCAATTAGCGGGTATTATGTGTACAAATTATGACTTTAGCACAGAAAGATTTACTTTAAATGATATGGTCACAGCTCCTTGGAATGTTGGTCCTCAATTAGAAATTAATTTAGACGGAAAAACATTTATGAGTCCGACTCCAAGGTATGGAATAGGATCTCTTCTTCTTAACAAAGCTATAGAAATGGCTAAAGAAAATAATTGTAGCGTTATCAAATTAATGTCGCTCGATCAGGAATCAACAAATTTCTACTTAAAAAAAGAATTTAAGGCAACAGGGACAGGGTATCCTTTAGCTATGGAAAAAGCGATATAGCAGATTTACTTAAAAGCTAACAGCAGAGCTTTAGCTACGTTAGCGATAGCTGGAGTGGGATCTTTACTTAAAATGCGCGCCAAACGCAGCCCATCTTCTTTTCTTCCCAGCATAAAGAGTGCTTTGCAAAGATTTATTAATGTAGGTGTATGGTCCCCATCGTATTTGAGCGCGCGATCCAAAAAAACAAGAGCTTTTTGCGGCTGATTAAGCTGTATATATAAAGCTCCGAGTGTTTGGGCGTCATAGGCATTTTCAGGATCTAAGATCCCCAGACCTTCAAATAAATTAAGAGCAATTTCATACTTCCCCTGCCGAATATAGGCGTAAGCAGCCAGACGCATATCTTCTAATTGATCTTCATTAAGCTTAAGAACTTCTAACCACTTCACTTTACTCATTCCCTACCCTTGTAGAAATTGTCCAATCCGTCCAACAATAAATCCCAGCCACTCATTAAGCTCATTGACTTGATCAAAACATTTACGCAATGTTTTTTTCTCTTCCTCTTCTTCCTCGGTTTCCGTCTTATGTTGGTTTAGGTTTTCCTGTTGCTCTTCTTGTTCTTCTTCATTACCTAAAGAAGGAATCACACGAGAAAAGGTAAAGGGACCTCGTCGTTTAGAGAGGAATTTTGTAGGAGGAAAGAAAAAAGCCCAAGGGCTATAAGCTGGTCTCACGCCCAATAAAATATCCATTTCAGACAATTTTGGATAGAGATCGACCATGGCCGTTTGCGGTGGGATGGAAGAAGCCTGATCAAAGCGATACTGCTGGTTGATCTGCTCAACCATCTGAGTACGCCTGGCATATTGAATATAAATGCCTATATCCAGCTGATCAATTGTCGTCATGGTTTAACTCCCTACAGTTTGATTATATCACAACAAAGTCTTTTTTAACTGCGCCATCACATAAGAAGCATCCTCTTTGGTCATCGCACAATGAAACGGCAAGCTCAGCGCCTGAGAATAATACCTCTGCATCTGATCAAAACTTTCATCCTCTATTTTACTCTGGTTTTTCACTGCCAGATGTAAATAAAGTGGAATATAATGCACTTGAGTTTGAATACCATAATAAGCAAGTTTCTGCATCACTTTTGTCCTGCACAATCCCCTTTCTTCAAAATCAATAAAAACAACAAACAGATGCCAGGCAGAAGTAGTAGAAGAGGTTGCTGATAACGCCCTAATATTTGGAATTTGTTCTAACTCTTTTAAATAATGCTCTCTTAAAGCTTCTCGCTGCTTTACCCACTTTTCTATTTTTTTTAACTGAGATAAACCCAAAGCACCTTGCACTTCCGTAAAGTTGTAATTTCCCGTAAAAGCGCTCACCTCATAAAACCAAGGCTCATCACAAGAGGAAAGCTTTATAATCCCATTATTTCGAAAAATGCGTAATTTATTTAAAAGATCGCTATCATTACTGGTGACAATTCCCCCTTCCATTGCAGTGATATTTTTTGCCGGATGCAAACTAAAGACTGTCATAGCAGAATAGGTACACGCACCGACTTTGTTACCCTGAGGGTCCAAAGAACCAATTGCATGGCAAGCATCTTCAATGATCACCGTATCAGGAGATTTTATCTGCGCCTCTAATAAGGCCATGTCTACGGATTGTCCGGCAAAATGAACGGGAACTAAAATCTCTTTACCCCGCGTTCTAGGCTCATTCATGAGCTCTGCCATCTTTTCTATATCTACATTGCCTGTATGCCTATCAATGTCTGCATAGCTCACCGTAGCCCCTTTTAGATAAGCGCCAGCAACTGTCCCTACAAAAGTATTGGGGGTTGTGATCACTCGATCATAAGAAGTTATTTCCACTGCTTCGTAAGCCGCAGACAAGGCGCTCGTGCCGCTATTAAAAGTAACTGCCCCTTTTGCGCCCACATAATCGGCAAACGCATTTTCAAATTTTTCTACATAGGGCCCACGAGTGATCAACTCTCCTCTTAAAGCTTCACTAGCTGCTTGAATATCCTCTTCATCAATCACTTGAGCTGAAATGCGTAATTGCTTCATATGAACCCATTATCAAATTAATCTTAAAAGAAGTTCATTATTAATCGCAGAGCACTATAATTGCAATCAACAGAACAAAGAGGTTGCTTTCATGCATCAAAATCTATTTTCTCCAAACCCATTTCTTTTGGCTCAGCAAGCTTATCAAGAAGAACGTTATCAAGATGCGTTGAGGCTCTATCTTCAATGTCAAGACACTCATCATTTTCAATTTTACTGCTTTCGCGCTGCTGCTCAATTATGTTTGAAACTTGGCAGGCAAGAACACGCTATAGAATTTGCAATACGTGGTTTAGTGATCAAACCACAAGACCCAGATTTACAACTTATTGCTCATCAAAAGGAACAACTCCCCGAACGCTCGATTGGACTTGGGCAAGAGGAATTTGAAGAATTAAATAAAATATTTCAATCCATATAACTCATACTCAATCGTTTGAATGCTTTTGGTGTTTTTTTCTGATAATTTTGTTTGCTACCATTTATCGTCCATGCTAAATTTACCCATAGAAACTAGTCGAAATTATATTGTGGAAACTCTGTTCACAACTCAATTTAAAGTGATGCAATTATAAGGCCATTATTAAGGCCCATTATTAAGGATTATTTGAATATGGAAAAACCAGAGACACAAGAATCTTGGAATCAGTTTTTGGAATATGTCAAACGACGCTGTTCCGCTACTGCTTTCGGCAACTGGCTAGCTCCTATTAAAGTAGGCTCAGTCAGTATGGATGAGATCGAGCTTTTGATTCCGAATGTTTTTGTGCAAGATTACCTACTTTCTAACTATAAAGCTGATTTATGCGCTTTTTTACCTGTTAAAACTAGTGGCGAGCCCTCTATCAAGTTCACTCTGCAAAAAAAAGAGGTTCATATAGTGCCTGCTGCATCTCCTAGTATCACTACAGCAGAAAATCCCCCTGCATCTACCCAAGTTGCTATTAAACTCAATGATAATTACCACTTTTCCACCTTTATTGAGGGTGCTTCTAATCAATTTGTCAAATCTGCAGCCATGGGTGTTTCTTCCAAGCCGGGACAATCTTATAATCCTCTCTTCATTCATGGAGGAGTTGGACTTGGAAAAACCCATATTTTGCACAGCATCGGCCATGATATTCATCAACGTTTTCCCAAATTGCGCATTCAATGTATCACAACAGAAATGTTTATCAATGACCTCGTGGATAGTTTAAGATATAAGTATGTAGATAAAACGAAACATTATTATCGAGAAGAAATTGATATTCTTCTTGTGGATGATATTCAATTCCTGCAAAACCGTTTAAATTTTGAAGAAGAATTTTATAATATGTTCGAAACGCTTGTAAAGGCGAAAAAACAGGTCGTCATCACAAGCGATAAGCCTCCGGGAGAACTCAAACTATCCGAACGTCTGCGCGCCTGGTTTGAATGGAGCTTAGTGGCACATATGGGAGTTCCGGATCTTGAAACCCGCGTTGCAATCTTACAAAGCAAAGCGGAACAGAAAGGGCTCTTTATCCCGGATCAAGTGGCCTTCTTCATTTGTGAACACATTCAACATAACGTGCGCCAACTAGAGGGTGCTATTAATAGGCTCAGCGCTCATACGCGTCTGATGAATCTAAAAATAACAGAAGAGACTGTAGAACGAGTTTTAAAAGAATACTTTCTTAGGGTCCCCAAACACAAAATCAATGTCGATCAAATCATTGATATCGTCGCTCAAGTTTTTAACGTCAAGGATAAAGAGCTTATCAGGGGCAATACCCGCACTAAAGACATTGTCCTCCCCAGACAAGTTGCCATGTATTTGGCAAAAGAGATGATCAAAGATTCTCTTATGACACTCGGAACCTATTTTTGCAAAAGCCATTCCACAATCCTGCATGCATGCAAAAACATCGAAGAGCGCTTGGGCGAGGGGGATGAAATCCTACAAAGTCAGATTAAAATGATCCGCCACCATCTTGTTGCTGCCGGGTAAGGAAGTGTGTATGAATAAATTAAACGTTTGGGCATCGCGAAAGCTCTCGCGG
>CALBHK010000116.1 GCA_937894565.1 uncultured Chlamydiae bacterium | reverse complement strand
AATGCCATTTTTACAGCAACAGGCTCTTCAAAAACCTCACTTTCAATGCGCATAAGAAATGCTTTGACGGTTTCTCGCCATTTGGAAGAGAACGTTTCCCGTGGCACACCTTTTATGATTGATCCTGAAATATCAGCGCTATGAAGCTTTTTAATAGTTGCCCCAAATTGAGCCCACTGATCTTCTGATAGTTTGGCTTCTACGCCATTACGGCCTTCGACATAAGGGTACAGAATTGCCTTGAATGATGCCAAACTTGTCCAAAGTTGCTCTGTTTTGGTTGCAAGAGGTGGGATCACTTGCTTGATACCCAGATCAACCAAATATTTTGGCACCGATACCGAAGCCTCTAAAAATTCACCGCTTCTTAATTTAAGAAAGTAGTCCGCTCCGTCAGTGGCTGTTACACGATAAACTGCTGTGTTAAAATCAGCGCCAAGAGGTAGAAACATTACCTTGTCTACGGTCAGCCCATACGCATCCCGCAAACACGCAATAATTTCTTCGTCTTTGAGATCAGGTTTTATTAACATGGTCGAGCACCTCCTCTAATGATGGATTACACTCAAGCATGCCACCTGCAATAATTTCAAATGATTTTTGGTCGATTTCCAAAAAGCCATAGCGAAAAACGTAGCCCCATGAATTTTTATTTTTGATAAAGGGCAGCAATGGCACAAGCGGTTTGATATCAATGTGCTTTGCCTCAAAATAATTGATCTTACGCCTAAATGGTTTGAATCCATCTCCCATATCTACTTGGTAAGGTGTGTCATCAATGATCTTGCCAATTGCAGTAAATTTTTGATAGAGCTCAGATCCTTCCATGGTTACTTTAGACGAGTAATAAGTCACAAAATCACCACGTGATAATCGTTTAGCAGGCGCAGATTTACCATGACAGAATTGGCAAATACCAAGCTTAACGCCGTTTTCCGCATGATCTTTGCAAGCAACGCCAATCCAGAATTTTGCTGCCTTATTCATCTGCGGTACCTGCAGTTAATTTCGCCAAAATTTGCACAAGGCTTTTTTGTTCCTTATGAGATGCTTTACCAAAAAATGTACTATCAATCCCTTCTACAATAGGGACCAGGGTGCGTACCATCTCTTTACCTTTTTCGGTGAGCGAGACGCTCTTGGCACGTGTATCTGTTTCATGTTCAATGCGATGAACACAACCAAGTGCCGCCAGTTTCCTTAGCGATTTTGAAACAGTCATCTTATCAAGCTTGGACCAGTTCACGATGAGAATTTGAGTTGTGTCATAGTGATGGGCCTCAAACCACATCAGGGTCGCCATAATCACAAACTGGGCATGGGATATATCATAAGGCTCCAACGACTTTTTAATCTGCCGTTGCCATACCATCGTTGTTTGCCAAAGCAAAAATCCCGGGCTATCTTCAGGTGTATCAAAACCAAATGGTAAGTTAGACATTGATGCCTCTTGCAAGCTTTACTAAGTTTTCCATTTCCTCTGGCACGGTATCAGCGACATTTTGAGCCACAAGCTTGATCCAAATCCATTTCAACGGCCCGGTCACAACCAGTTTATTTATTAACTTTAATCCATCGACTGTATCTTCCATAGCGTGAGTATCGTACATTTTAGCACCGAAGAACGCAGTGCAGTCGGTAAAATGGTACCCTTCATTAATTTCTGTCAGCACGATTTTTACAGGGTTGACGCCATTGGGTTTTAACATGAAGTGATTACCAACTTTGAAATCACCATCAAGCTTGCAGTAATCCAAATCACCGTGCCAAGTTGGCCAGCTATTTACATCTGTCCAAATGCGCCAAATATCTTCGCGCTTTAACCCTTGGAATGTTTTGCTATAAGTTCTTGTCCACATATACGCCTCGTTAGTATCTAGCTATATTGTATACATATATACTAAACAGTCAAGCGCTACGCAATAGAAAACTGACCATGTCACAGTAAAAATCTCGTTCTACGGGTACATACGCCATTCTCCACCCCAATAACGAACCTTAAGACCCGTTTTGTAAAAACCCAGTAAAATCAAGGGCTCTGGACATGC
>CALBHK010000115.1 GCA_937894565.1 uncultured Chlamydiae bacterium | reverse complement strand
GGGAAGCTTAGCTATCCCGTTTAGGAGACTGACCTCTTAATTTTTTACAGCCCCTGCCGCACGTTAATACCATTTTATCAATCTAAAATAATGGTATTAAGTATGAAGGATACTTCAAAAAAGAAAAAACCTCAAGAAGGACAAAGTTCTAGTAACTCATTACCCGCACTTTTTCCTGATACAGCCGGTATTGATATCGGTTCAAAATCTCACTTTGTTGCTGTTCCATCCGATCGCGACTCTAATCCGGTAAAAGAATTCTCAACATTCACTGCCGATCTTCACAAAATGGTGAATTGGCTTAAGGAGTGTAGAATCAAATCCATCATCATGGAATCCACGGGTGTTTACTGGATACCAGCTTTTGAACTGCTTGAAAGTAACGGTTTTGATGTAAAGCTTGTAAATGCACGGCATGTGAAAAATGTAAGCGCACACAAAACAGATGTCCTTGATTGTCAATGGCTACAACAGTTAGGTACTTTTGGCCTGTTAAAAGGAGCATTTCGTCCTGCAGACGCCATTTTGCCATTAAGAGCATACCTTAGACAACGTGATATGCTTATTAAACACGCTGCTACACATATCCAGCATATGCAAAAAGCTCTCACGCTAATGAATTTACACTTACACAATGTGATCAGTGACATTACAGGCGTAACTGGCATGGCAATCATAAGAAATATTGTGGCAGGCGTCACAGATCCAAAAGTTCTAGCAACCTTCAGAGATGAAAGATGCCGCAATCCAGAAAAAGTCATTGAAGCATCACTAGTAGGTAACTATAGGACAGAACACCTATTCAGTTTAAAGCAAGCTCTAGAGCTGTATGATTACTACACGCAAAAAATTGCAGAATGTGATCTTCAAATTGAAGAACAGGCTAAAAAGTTCGAATCCAAATGTGACTCAGAAAAAATCAATCAGTTTAAAAAAAACACAAAACCCAAAAAGATAAAGAAGCCTAAAAAGCATGAATATTCCTTTGATCTCACTTCTGAACTTATCAGGATTACAGGCGTTGATTTGACAAAAATTCCAGCGATAGGAGCTAGTACAGCTCTGACAATAGTCTCAGAAATTGGATTGGACATGACTCGATGGCGAAGTGCCAAACATTTTGCTTCTTGGCTAGGCCTATGCCCAGGAAATAAAGTATCAGGCGGTAAAAGGTTAAGTGGGAAAACTAAGCCATGTGCAAATCGTGTAGCTATTGCTCTTAGAATAGCTGCGAATACTCTTTATAAATCTGAATGCGCTTTTGGAGCATTCTTACGTCGAATGAAAGGACGACTAGGTTCTCCTAAAGCAATCACAGCCCTAGCGCACAAGCTTGCAAAATTGATTTACAAGATGTTGAAATATGGGGATGAATACGTTGAGAAAGGGGTCGAATTTTATGAAGAGATGTACCGAAAGCGTCGAGAAGCCAGTCTGAAGAAAAAAGCTAAAGAACTTGGATACGAATTAGTTCCTAAAGCAGCTTAAGGCTAAAAAAAATAAAACAATAACTAAGTTGAGAAGGAGATTCTTTTTTCTATTTTTTAAAAATTTTTCTACTTATTTTCATAAAAAAATCAATTTTCAGAACTCAGAAAACCAAAAAAATAGCTTTTTTTCCTAAATTTTTACATCAAATAAGAAGATGTTATTTAGGAGATAGAATTGTTGATATTTTTAAGGCGGTTCTCAAACTGCCTTTTTATATGTTAGCAGATGTGGTTCAACGAGTGATTTATTTAGTGTTGAGTGCGCTTAACATTATTAGTCCAATTGTATGTTTGATACATGGGGCAGAGGCTAGTATGCATTATTTTATAGCACAAAAAAATGAACAAAAAAAATATAAAGAATTTGAGGAAGTCACCCAAAAGAGATATATCCCGGAGCAGCCTCAAAGATACAATGAGTATGCAGATTATCCTCCGCGTAAAGACTGGAAAATAGTAGAAAATCCTCATAAGAAAAATGAAATTGTACCCTATTTGTGTTTGCCCACATCAAATTTTGTGGATCAAAAGATTAAAGAAATTAATGATAAATTTTCACGTTTTCTTATCGGTATAGTATAGTAGCTTAAATAAGGAGCTGGACATAAGTAACCACTCCATTTCGATTGCGCGAAAGCTCCTTAGGTGCTCATGTTCATCATGTTGTAGTCCAGATGGGCCATGATCCATACTGAAAAAGCCACAATAATGACAATGAGTACAAGAGTTGAGAGAAAAACACCTAAGTTCCAAAACAATCCCCTTTCATCCCAGACATCTATAAAAAAGATCACCTGAACAATAGACTGCAAAAGCGCTAAGATAAAAATAACGATCAGGGCCGTACCCATTCCTGAGCCAAAAAATTCGGGATAAACGACCATGAAATAGGAGGCTAAAGTTAAGATAAGCGAAGCTAGAAACCCTATAAAGCGTAATGTCACTAGTTTTCGATGCATATAATTATCCTTTAATGTCATGCGTATAAATGCCCCATTCCATAAACAACGGTAAAGATGAAGATCCATACAAAGTCCAAAAAGTGCCAAAAAAGGGCCATTTGAAAAATTCTGGCCACATTAAGAGCATCCAATGGACGCAGCCAAATGCGCGCCATCGAAACGCCCATCCACACTAATCCAGAAAAAATATGCAACCCGTGCGTGCCTACCAATGTAAAAAATGAAGAGAGAAATGCACTGCGCTGCCAGGAGGCTCCTTCCTTTACAAAATGGGAAAACTCTAAAATTTCAAGAGTCAAAAAAGAGACTCCAAGTAGGAATGTCAGTACAAACCAAAAAAGCGCCAACCTTTTTTGACCTCCATGAATCCCCACCATAGCAAGAGAGCATGTGAACGTGCTTGTAAGCAGGACCAGTGTTTGGGCCAGAGCATAGGGCATATCAAAAAGATCGTGGCCGGAAGGGCCACCAAAAGTATTATGGCGCAACACTACAAAAGCCGCAAAAAGAGCACCAAAAATGATTAAATCGGTCATCAAATAGATCCAAAATCCAAAAGTTTTGGTATCTACTATTTCCTCTTCTACTCCTTTGTGCATATTACCTGTCCTTGGGCATTGATGTTTCAATCTTTCTTACCTGCTCAGCACTTAGCACATATTCCATGTGTTGAAATGAGATCATGATTAGGCAGATCACGGAGCCAATAAGACCCAAAATGGCAAGCCAAAAAACGTGCCAGACCATAGCAAACCCAAATAAGAACAAAAACCCAGAGATATAAACACCCATCCCCGTATGTTTAGGCATTTCAATATCATGATAATCTTTTGATATTTGTTGGTTATTTTTTTTCATATCCCAAAACGGTTCCGAACTTGTAACTGTTGGAATGACTGCAAAATTATAAAAAGGCGGCGGTGAGAGGGTTGACCATTCAAGAGTCCTTCCATTCCAAGGATCTCCGGTGGTGTCCCGAAGCCGGTTTCTTTCTCTAAAACTTACAAACACTTGTTGTACTTGAGTAATGATTCCCAACGTAATGATTACAAATCCAACGCTTGAAGTAATAAAGAGCGGCTGCCAATCAGTTGAAGCTGTATAATGGTCCAAGCGCCTTGATGCTCCCATAAAACCTAAAATATAGAGAGGAACAAAGGAGACAAAAAAACCAACCAACCAGAACCAAAACGCACGTTTACCAAGCCTTTCATCCAGCTTAAATCCCATAATTTTTGGAAACCAATAAGTGATACCCGAAAAAATTCCAAAAAGGGCAACACCAACGATCATTGTATGGAAATGAGCTACTAAAAATAAACTATTATGCACCTGAAAGTCAGCAGGAGGAGACGCCATGAAAATGCCGGACATTCCACCCAGCATAAAGGTACAAAGAAAACCAATAACCCAATACATAGGAGAGTCAAAAACAACTTTACCTTTAAGCATTGTCAAAATCCAAACAAAAACCTGAACTCCTGAAGGAATCGCAATCACCATGGTCACAATACCAAAAAAAGAGTTCACATCGGGACCTGCACCCATTGTAAAAAAGTGGTGCAGCCATACAAGATAAGAAAGGGAAGTAATAGCTATTGCTGCACACACCATTGAAGTATAACCCACAATTTTTCTTTGCGAAAAGGTGGAGACAACTTCTGAAAATATTCCAAAAGCCGGTATGACCAAAATGTAAACTTCTGGATGGCCCCACATCCAAATGAGATTAAAATACATCATTTGATTTCCGCCAAACCCGGCAGTAAAGAAGTGCATCTCAAAAAAACGGTCCATCCAAAGAAGGAACAAGGTGGCCGTGAGGACAGGAAATGCAGAAACAACAAGCATCATGCCGCATAAAGAGGTCCAGACAAAAAGAGGCATCCTCATCAAAGTCATTCCCGGCGCACGTTTTTTTACTATTGTGACAATAAAATTAATAGCAGCAAGAAGGCTCCCAAGACCTGAAAGCTGTAAGCTCCAAACCAAATAGTCCACCCCAACACCCGGGTTAAATTCAATTCCGGATAACGGAACAATCGCTAGCCAGCCTGTATTGGCAAAATCTCCACCGACTACAAAAAACAAATTAATCAAGATTCCACCAGCAACCGTGAGCCAAAAACCAAGAGAATTTAAAAAAGGATAGGCAAGATCACGCGTGCCAATTTGAAGCGGTATAATCCAGTTCATCAAACCGAAAAAGAATCCCATTGTCACAAAAAAGACCATGAGATCGCCATGCGAAGTGAAAATCTGTTGAAAATGGTCCGGAGTTAAGTACCCACCCGAATCCACAGCTATAGACTGCTGCAGCCATATCATCCCTGCATCCACTAACCCTCTAAAGAAAATAACAGCGGAAAAGATGAGATACATTGTGCCTATTTTTTTGGGGTCAGTTGTGGTTAACCATTCATGCCAAAGCCATCCCCAGCGCTTACGTTTAGTAAGGATCACAGAAATTATAATGCATACAACCAAAATAGAAAGCGTTGCTCCTATTGTATACCAAACGTGCGGCAAAGCATCCCATGTTAATTTTCCAAATATAAACTCTTTCATGGTGTACCCTTTTCATGCATAGAATGGTCTCCAGAGTGGTTCATCGTATGGTGCATATATTTATCCACCACTTTGTTAAATAAATCTTTTTCCACATAAGAGTAGAGCTCAATTGAAGAATTGACTGAATGTTTAATCAACTCCTTATAAGCGAGATCATCCAATTTTAAGGGGGATCCTTTTACAGATGCTACCCACGCATCAAAATCAGCTTGCGAAGTAGATTTTACAGCAAACGTCATATCAGCGTACCCTTCTCCATTAATTTCAGCAGCTCTTCCCCTATATTCACCAACCCCATCGGCCATAACGTGAAGCGACATGGTCATTCCCGTCATCGTGTAGACCTGTCCGCTCAGTTGGGGGATCCAAAACGAATTCATGGGAGAATCATCTGCCGAGAGTTCAAAATGAATGGGCGTCTTCTCTGGAAATTGGATAAAATTCAAAGTCGCTATTCCTTGCTCTGGATAGATAAATAACCACTTCCAATCAAGGGCTATTACCTGTATCTTTATTGTCTTTACATCACTAACAATCGGCCGGAAAGGATCAAGCCTATGCGTTGCTTCCCAAGTGATCACTGCCATAATGACCACAACAATGGATGGAATAATCCATAAAAACAATTCTTGAAAAGGCCCTAAATGTTTCTCCAAATCCGGTTTAGCTTTTGATCTTTTCACATACCATAGAGTCCCAAATAGAAAAATAAAAGTTGGCACGATAATAGAAAGCATTAGAGAGATATTTGTGATCATCAGATCGCGTTGACTGCGCGCAATAATACCTTTTGGATTGAGCACCAAAGCACTCTCGCTGCTCAAAACGAAAAAGATGGCAATCATTCCACAGACAACTGCAAGAATAATTAATACAAGCTTGATTCCTTTCATACTCCGCATTAGAGTTATTTTTATAATTTAAATCAACAGAAAACTCTAAATTTTAGTTTTACACCAAATCAGCTGTAACGTCAAAAAAGATCATCAAGCACAACACGTTGATCATCACAAGTGATAAGCGAAACATTTGCTTTCCCCACAATTGATCATTTTCAATTGTAAATCCTTTCAAAGATAAGCCCAGCCATAAACAACCAATGACAGTTGTCATGATCAAATAGGCGTTTCCTGTATAATTAAAGACAGTCAACATTGCGGCGGCAAAAATAAAACATAAAATATAAAGAGTCATATGAATTTTAGTAATCCACATTCCCTTTTTAACAGGCAATAATGGAATTCCAGCCGTTGCATAATCTTTAAAGCGATAGACAGCAATAGAGAAAAAATGTGGCATTTGCCAAAGGATCAATACTAGAAATAAAATAAAAGCTCCTATATCAAACTGATTGCTCACCGCACAATAACCGGCAACAGGCGGAATAGCCCCTGCTATGCTTCCTATAGCTGTTGCATAAACAGTGCGGGTTTTCCAAAAACTATAAAGAAAAACATAAACAAAAAAACCAACAGATGAAATGAACAGGGTTAACAGGTTTGTATAAAAAAACAAGATAAGGGCCCCCATAACACCCAGGAAAGTTCCAAAAAAAAGAGCGCTTGGACCGCTTATCAAGCCTTTAGTAAGGGGACGATTTTTTGTGCGTTCCATTTTTTTATCTATTTGACGATCGATATAATTATTAAAAACACATCCAGATGCAATAATAAATGCTAAACCCAGAAGTGTTGCTAATAACAATTCAAAGCGGATCTCCCCTCTTGAAGCTAAAAAAAATCCTGCAGTCACAGTGATCAGATTCCCAAAAATAATCCCTGGCTTGGTCAG
>CALBHK010000114.1 GCA_937894565.1 uncultured Chlamydiae bacterium | reverse complement strand
GGGGGGATAAGAGCCGCCGATAGGCGACCTAGTGTTTGCTGATTTCTTAAAAAGCCATTATGTAGAACCCCTCAAAAACCTACTACATGATAGCTTTAAAAAATCGCTAAAAATTCGTTTTTTACCCACTTTATTTATTTACGCGCCGAGGCGTGTGTACGCACACACACGCCTTTTTAAATACTTTTAAATACTTTTAAATACTTTTAAGGTGGAATTTTCATTTTAAAATCATATATATACATCAATATATAAGGACATTTTCCCACCCATATAAGGACATTTTCCCACCCATATAAGGACATTTTCCCACCTAATATAGACTTAGTATTAATTGACTTTTAAAAGACGTAAAAATACAATGTCTTTTAAACCTTAAAACAGGATGGAAAAGTATAATGGGTGAGCTAATTGTGAAAGATAATTCTCTGATTAATGCAAGCTACAATCTAGAGTTAACAGAGCAACGTCTGATTTTGTTGGCTATCATCCATGCAAGAAAGACTGGAAAAGGAATTACATCAGATAGCAAATTAGAAATATATGCAAACGATTACATACAACAATTTCAAGTTGAAAAGCATGCGGCATATGAAGCATTAAAAAATGCGGTTAATAATCTATTTAATCGCCAATTCTCTTTCCAAGAAAAAAGTGAAAAGGGTATAGGGGTCGTTAAATCTCGTTGGGTAAGTAGGATTAAATATATAGATTCTGCTGCAATATTAGAGATTACATTTGCGCCTGATGTAGTACCTTTAATTATGAGTCTTGAAGAACATTTCACCAGCTATCAATTACAACAAATAACTCAGCTCACAAGTAAATATGCCATTCGTTTATATGAATTAATAATTGCATGGCGAGACACTGGTCGTGTTCCGTTTTTTAAACTGCAAGATTTTAGATCACAACTAGGACTATCAACTAATGAATATTCTTTAATGAGTGACTTTAAAAAACGTGTACTTGATCCATCAATCGCACAAATCAATCAACACACCGACATCACTGTCAGCTACAAACAACACAAAGCAGGGCGCACGATTACAGGCTTCTCTTTCTCGTTCACTAAAAAGAAACAACCCAAAAACGTAACCCAAAAGGCAAAAAAAGCTCCCTCTAAACCACAACCTCCAAAGCAAGAAGAACAGATCGATTGGATGATAGCCGACATCTTGGATCGTTTTATTGGCCTATCAATGACACAGCAAAAAACAACTCTCGACAAAGTAGAAGCTAGACTAAAGGGCGCAAAACAGGCTCGCTTTAAGGCTGCTAAAAGCGGAAGTGTAAAGCAGTTAATGACAGAGTTTAGTCTCGACATCAATGAGGCTATGATGACACTCTGATTCCAGAAATGAAAAAGCCACTGCTTTCGCAGTGGTTTAAAAACCATCTAACTGACTATTAGTAGTAGTCAGTGATATTTCGTTTTTGGGGTAGTTACCACGTCTGTGTAAAAACGTGCCATCTTTTCTGCATCATTGGGTAATTATCACATAGTTGTAGCCGTTTGTACTTGAATAAATTAAGGCTATTTTTCTCATAAGTGGCCAAGCGTCTAGCTTGGCTATTAGATGCCTGTGTGTTGTTAGATTCTTATGTGAGCCTTTTTTAATATGCTATTCATTGTGCCAATAGGTAGATCTAAGACTGGATGAGGGATTGTTACTAAATTTCTAGAGTTAATATTCTTGAAATGAATATGGCTTCCTTTCTGTCTAACCATATTCCACCCATTTTTTACGATCACATTAATGATTTCTTTGCTTGTCACGATTGACTCCGTAAAAATAAGGGAAGGCTTCAGCCTCCCCTAAATGATAATGTATCGCCAACTCAAAAGTGAATTGGTGGAATCCTAATTGGCCATGGAAAGCTATCTGGAAGTACAAAAGGTAGTAGAATCATTGTGTTAACCTCTTTTAGCCAAGTAATTTTTTGGTGGTTTTTATTGCGATAGTGATTAATATCTCGGTCATTGCTGTCTCCAAAAATTAGTCTTTAAATTTGTCTTTGATAATTTCTGTCAAAGCACCAACAGCCACCATTACAAGAAAATTTTGCATTTTTTTATCGCCCTCGGAGTTGATTTTTGATGTAGTGACACCATATTACCCCCAAATATTTTACGTGTAAAATGGTTTATTGAGTTTTTATATACGAGATACTTTTTTAAAAAAAGATTTGCTTTAATTTTTTATGCACTTTATTATTTGCTATCTTTTTGTTTGTATTTGTAGGTTTTAACAAAAAATCACAAAATAGGTGCGTGTAAAGTGAAAAAGATTAGTGAGTTTAATGATTTCAAGAAGGTATGTGTTGATAGTGCAGATAGTGTTTACAAAATGGTTTGGGAACAAGTTTTGTTGCTTTCTATCTACACTCGTCAGCAACTTTTTGAGCAAGACACTATTTTGGTGGAGTCTAATCTTAATTTTGAGAATAAGTTGAAATTGGTTCAGTTATTATGTGAAGCGAGATCTAAAGAGGAAATAAAGGATTATCAAGAGCCTTATGAAGAATTGAGGGATGGTATTCTGCAAAGAATAGAAGAATATAATCATATTCATCAAATTACTGACTATTTGATGGATGTTTCAAAGACTCATGAAAATAAAGTTTATTCAGATCTAGCAAAATGGTTTTTAACTAAAATTTCAAGCCAGCACATATCTTTTTCTTCTAGAGAGCAATTTAAATGGCACAAACACCCTTATTCTTATTATGCGATGTATAAAAGTTTAACTGAGTCTTTATCTGTATTCAGAAAGATATTGGACTTAGAGTTTTCTGAAAAAGATATCTCTGCACAGATTTTTAATTGCATTAGATCTGAATATAAACTCGATTACACCTTATCCCAACCAAATCAAAAAGATAGTGTTTTATATCAGTTTAAAACATCATTAAAACAAACTCAGAATCTCAAGGAAGCATTTGAGGTTATGGCACTATCAGAATATAGTAATACAATAAACTTCGCGCCTATTTTCGTTAAAGCACGTTCTGCATTAGCAAAAAAGATAGGAACAGATGTACATAATATTTTTAGTGTTTTTCAAAAAAATATTATTACAAAGGGGGAATACTCTAAGACCCCAGTGAGCTTTTTTGAACAAATGATTACTTGTCAGTACAATTCAGGCGACTTGGTGTTAAAAATTGATACCAAATTATTAGAAAAATATCAATTATTAGGTAAGCTTGATGGCGTAATGGATGCTATTCGCAGAAAGATTGCTCCAGATAATCCGCCAATATCCTCTCGAGAAGAATACAGATATCCATCTACTGATAGAAACTCTCTTTTGGAGATTGCAAATTGGTACAAGCAAGTCAAAACTCCACTTTTTATTAAAATAACTGATTGTCCATCATTGGTAGCTTCTATTTTAGAGTTTGATTTCAGAATGGGGATTGGTATCTTTGATGAAAATTATGGAGTTATAGAAATTCCTTTTAAGAAAAAGACTTGGTTTAGTAAAGATGGTTATTTAGTAGTGACCGCTATTATCCGCCTATTTTTATATCATAAAAATCCAGTGCCAGAACTCTATAAACGTTCATATATCAAATATGATGAAAAAGATTCTTACATAAAGAATCTCACAAAATACGTGAATGAAGACCTCTGTCCGTCACAGGAAAAAGATATTAAAGAGGATGGCAATAAAATAATGGAAGAGTGGGCTAGTCCAAGTTTTGATGAGAACTTATCTGAAGATTTGCCTCAATATATAGCCATGATTAATAGATTTAAAAGATTGCCTATCTACTTGAAACCTGAGAAAAAGATAAATGAATCTCAAAAAAATAAACTCAAAACACATGGAAATCAGAAGTCATATATTTGGAATACCCGACAATTGATAGAAATTCAAATTGAGAGGTCAAAAAAAGAGAGCTACCCGATAGACTCCTCATTTCCATTGCCTTTATGGATCTAATTACCAATAAGCCACTTTAAAAGCCCTTGCTTACTCTTGGCAGGGGTTTCTTTATGCTCCAATAACTTAATAGTCTCTTGTGCTTTCTCGACTTGACTTTTTAGCCATTCTTCTCGCTTTTCTGCTTGGCTAAGTTGAGACTCTAAAAAAGCAATCTTCTGTAAAAGTAAGCTTTTCTCTTGGTCGTCTATGCGAGTCTCTTTGATGTCTACCTGTGTATTTTTAGACGGTTCGCCGTAGACTCTAATAACCTCTGAAACATCTACAAGACCATTGTCTAAACGAGACA
>CALBHK010000113.1 GCA_937894565.1 uncultured Chlamydiae bacterium | reverse complement strand
TTTTTCAGAATGATTTTTCAAGGATTTTTTTCAGATTCAGCTGGAAGCAGTATATGCCCTCCAAATTTACCAATAAATCTGCTCAAAAAATATCAATTTTTTTAAGCAAAGCTAATTACATAAGAGGTCTATTGTTTGTGTCAGCCCTCCGGGACTTGATTATTCTATTTATCTCTCCCAGGATTTGCAGCCCCCTCCGGGGCAGCTACATCCTGGGCTAATAACTGTCATCCCTCCGGGACTTGTAAATTAGATTTTTTAAAAAATGAGTAATGTGCGGAGACACGGGTACGAGGGGAAGTTTCGGGCTCGTATTTTTGGATCAGATTCCCTGATATGCCATTTCGTGAGAGATTTCTTGTAAAACTAAACGTAGATCGTTGATTTTATGATGACATTTCGCTGCACGGTGTTGTTTTCCCGGATGAACGTAAAGATAACCAATTCCATTTGCAGTCATCTCCTGGTCGATGAGTGCCATATCACCTGGTGAATCGCCTATAGAGATAATGGCTTCGAATGGGTCTTTGTTTTGCAAAAATTGGTTTAAATAATCTTGTTTTGTGAGTTTTTTTTGTTGATGTGTATTGACGCCGAAACGGTGTGTGGAAGGAAAGTACTGTTGTATATTTACCATGTTTACAAATTTTTCTAAATTTTGTGGCTGAGTATTAGAAATTAAAATTTGGTGATGCTGCGAGTTGTGGATATTACTTAGAACTAAATCTGCGTGATCATTTAGACAAATATTCTCAGAAATAATTTCTGGCTGATTTTTATCAATTTCATGGCAAGTGGATTGAAGATTAAGGTGTTCTTCTTCTTTAGCTTCTGGTAGGAGAAAGGCAAAATATTCATGCCATCTGCGGCCGGATAAAAATTCGTTTTCATCTTCGCTCATGCGTCTGGAATAACCATGGTGTTGTAAGGCAAGATTTGTGATTTTCAGCACAGCCGCATCATTGCCTTTTTCCAAAACTCCGTGAAAATCCCAGACAAATAATTTCATGTAAGCCACCAAACTAGTGTTTTGTTGTGATCAAAATTTTACCAGAACTTTTTCTTTCTTCAAGCTTTTTGTGGGCTTCTGCTGCTTTTTCCAATGGAAAGACATGGTCAATATGTAATTTCAACCAGCCTTTTTTAATTCCCTCTATGACGGATTTTGCACGGTTCAATAGCTCTTCTTGCGTTAAGATGTAGTTAAATAGCATGCCTCCGGAAATCGTTAAAGAGCGGCTCATTAAATCATTGGGGGAAATAGGGTCTGCTGGGCCACTTGCTGCGCCGAAAATAACGATATTTCCACGAAGGGCGGCAGCTTCCAGATTGCCAGCAAAAGTAGTTTTACCAACCCCATCAATAATCAGATCAGCGCCATGTCCATTGGTTAGTCTCTTCACTTCAGTGGCAAAATTTTGCTTCGTATAGAGGATCACTTCGTCTACTCCGGCCTCTTTGGCAATCTGTGCCTTTTCTTGTGTAGAAGTGGTTCCCAAAACTCTTGCTCCTAAATGCTTTGCCCACTGAACAAGCAAGAGACCCATTCCTCCGGCCGCTGCATGGATTAGAACAGTATCATGGGCTTTTATCTTTCGATATTCATGAAGCAGATAATGGGCAGTCATTCCTTGCAGGGGAAAGGCCGCCCCTTGTTCGAAAGAGAGTTCTGATGGCAGGGGGATTAGGTAATCTGCTTGTACTAGGCTCTGCTGTGCATAGGCGCCCGGTGCATGCGCATAGGCCACTCGATCTCCGGCTTTGACATTTGTAACGCCCTCTCCGATCGCCTCAACAACGCCTGCGGCCTCCAGACCTGGAGTATAGGGGAGTTCTACGGGGTAGATACCGCGTCTTTGGTAGATATCGATAAAGTTGATGCCGGCAGCTTCGATGCGTATTAAAGCTTGTCCTTTGCTCGGTTTTCCTATTTTAGTTTCTTGCATTTTTAGGACTTCTGGTCCGCCATATTGAGAGATCTGTATTGATTTCATGGAGATTCTCCTTACTTCTTAACTTTTTAGGTAAGTTAAAAAATAACAGATTATCTTTTTGTTGGTAAAACAAAATTTGACTAAATGTTTTTTAGATGATATGGCTAGAGTGAAAGGATAACAGGAGTTTTTTATGCCCAAAGCACCTTTATATGTCGCTGGTACTATTTTTGGTTTGATCGCCTTGCTTCATCTCTATCGTCTCTATTCACATTTTAGCATTGTGATTGGAACGACTGAGGTGCCTGTTTGGGCTAACGGGGTCGGTTTTATTGTGGCAGGAGCTTTGAGCTACTGGATGTTTCATACCGCTTGTAAGTGCTGTAAGTGTGGCTGTAGCAATTGTAAGTGTGATTGTAGTGTCTGTAAGTAAGCTGTAATTTAGTTTGTAATTAAACAATCGATGATCACACGTATGTGATCTGATGGAAAATGTCCATTTACAGTGCCCGATTGAACGGCATGAATAAGCACTGTAACTTCTTTTGACACATAAATATGATCTAAGATCACACACGGAGTGTCAGTTCCTTGAAATGGGATTGTATCTCTCTAAGGTGTATCTTATTTTTAGGATAAAAATCAACTTAAAAAAAAAGGATAGAGAACTTAAGTTCTCTATCCTTTTTTTTACGAATTCTGTTGTGATTAAGGAATGATTCCCGTAACAATAGAAACACCCCCACCAGTATATCCGGATACTGTATTAATCAGACTCAATCCTGCTGCAGTTGTAGAGTAAACCATCAACAATCGAGTCTGTGATGTGACTGGTATGCTTAAACCGGTTGTGATCCCATTGGAAATTGTTCCAATGGCAAGAACACCAGTTAAGGCAGGAGCCAGAGTGACAACAGCACCTGGAACGGCACTGAAGATGTTATTGGGAGTTGTGGACTCATAAAGCTGAGCTGTAATAGTGACTGTACTTCCAACAAGAGCTAAAGTCGCTGTTGAGCTAAAGTAAGCCGAGATAGATGTAATGATCCCGTCTTCAGGCATTGAAAATGCATAAGCAAGATTGGTAGCAGGAGCCCCTGTAAGATCAATAGTACCACCAGTAACCGCAACGTTGCTTGTAGAACTACCGAAACCCATGATAGCAGCAATTCCAACTAGGCCGCCAGTAATTGTGGTCATAGAAACAGGTAATCCCGAAGCATAAGGAATAATAGCAGAGCCGCCTGAAAATCCTGCAGATCCAGTTGCGCCTGTTGAACCAGTTACCCCCGTTGGGCCTGTTGAACCAGTTACCCCCGTTGGGCCTGTTGAACCAGTTACTCCCGTTGGGCCTGTTGGTCCCGCTGGTCCTGTAGGACCAGAGCCAGAGCCGGAATGATCCAATAGCGCTGGTAAGGTATCCCCATTACGACTGGGGGTTGGATTGGGAAGGCCATATGCTCCTTGAACAGTAAGCATGATGCCTGCCATAAGAAAAGAAAATATTTTTTTCACAAAATCTCCGTTTTTTTACTTTAAGCTTGAGTTGTTTTTTCCTTTAATTTAAGTTAAAGGGCTAGGCTAATAGAGAAAACCCCTCCACTAAAGGATAGATCACCATGGTCTGTACCTAGATGACTATGATTAAAGTATTGATGATGCTCTACTCCAAGCTTCATTTCTAAGTCAAAACCATTACAAATGCATGTTTCCCAAGAAACCCCCACTGCAAGATCAACGTTCCAATTAAAGTCATGAACGCGTCTTTCGTTAAAGCTAGAAAGTGAAAGAGAATAGGGGGCAGTAAACAAGTCTGTATCATCAAACTCTACTTTATGTTTTTCATACATAAGACCAACAGCTGCTGATCCATAAAAACCAAAGCCATCTCCCATTTTCCATTTACCTTCCACACCAAGAAGCGGTCCGATCCCATTAATGCGTTCCTGATCATCAAAGTTTCTTGTTTCTGTGGCAAGTCCATCAGGTGGAATAGTGATATCAGTAACCAGTACGGCATGGAGGCTTTCACGCATGGTTGCCCCTCTCACCCCAATAAAAGGTTTAAGTGTTAGATCACACGTTAAAGAAGTATTATATCCAAGCATCAGATCGATTTGATCAAATTTAATTCTAAATTGACCTGAATTGACAGTTTCTGTATCTTCATTTACGCTACGAGTTCCCTTGCTTTGAAAGTGGGTCCAAAGAGCGCTGATCTCCCAATTGCTGCATCCAAACTGGTAACCGGCTCCTACGCGATATCCTGCATCCCATTTAAAGTGAGGATCCAGATCCAACTCTTCCATATCAAATATTTCTATTTCATCAACAGTTGTAGTGATAACGGAAGAGGTTCCGAAATTAAGCTCTAAACCTGAAACATGAGGTTTCCAGTAGAGAAAATCTCCCTTTATAAAAAATTTCCCAGAAGATTGTTCATGGGAAATTGGTTGAGAGTAATCATACCCTCCTTGCTCTCCATATGCATTTACTCCATATGCAGTTAATAGACTTCCTGTAGAAGCCAGTAAGAATGTAAGTAACGTATATCTTATCTTCATGCGACCTTTCCTATCTTGCCTTTGTATTCGCAACATAATATTCATTTTTTTTATAATCAACTCTTAAGTCTTAAATTTTTGGAATTAGAGAAGTAGATGTAAAATGAATCATGTGGGAAAATAATTTGATATCATAATCAGGTTAAAAAACAAAATAGGTTAAATATGAAGCTGATGACTCTTAATATTTGGGGTGGGCATGTGCGTGATCCACTGTTAGCATTCATTGAAAAACATCAGGATGTGGATGTGTTTTGTTTTCAGGAAGTCTATCACAATGCTCCGAACAAAATTTCCAATGATGATCGAGAAAATACTCTAAATATCTTTTCAGAGTTGCACAGCTTGCTTCCTGACTTTCATGCTTTTTTTACTCCTGTTGTAAATAATTGTTACGGCATTGGAATGTTTGTGAGGAAGTCATTTGAGGCGTTAAACGAGGGGAATGTGATCATCCACGAAAACTTAAACTACCCGGGTTTCGGGCCTACTCATTCCAGACATTTGCAATGGGTAGAGTTGTGTTTTAATAAGCAAAAATGTTCTGTTCTGAATGTGCATGGCTTATGGAATGGCAAGGGCAAAACAGATACATCGGAAAGACTTGCTCAGTCGCAAAAAATTCGCACATT
Source organism: uncultured Chlamydiae bacterium (assembly GCA_937894565.1). Classification (GTDB taxonomy): domain Bacteria; phylum Chlamydiota; class Chlamydiia; order Chlamydiales; family CALBHK01; genus CALBHK01. The sequence goes on along the minus strand of CALBHK010000113.1, from coordinate 3,388 downwards.
CGTAGATTCTATAACAGGCCCCAAAATATTATGCGGAGACTTTAATTTAAGACCCGATACAGAAAGTATAAAAATTCTTGAAAAGGGGATGATGAATTTGATTTGTGCACACAATATCAATTCTACACGTACAAGCCTGTATGAAAAAGAAGAGAAGTTTGCCGATTATGTATTTACTTGTCCTAAAATTGTTGTAAATGCTTTTAAGGTGTTGGAAGATGAGGTTTCCGACCATTCGCCTTTGTTGCTCGATTTTAAAATTCTATCTTAAACAATGTACTAGAGGCTTTACGTAATTTTAAGAGAAGCCATATCAATGCAGAATCGGTATTTTACATCGGATTTGAGCATTCTTTCGTAAGCTTCATTCACTTTTTGGATGGGAATCACTTCAACATCGGCAGTGATGTTATGCTTACCGCAAAACTCAAGCATCTCCTGCGTTTCGGCGATGCCGCCAATATTAGAACCGCAGAGGCTGCGGCGTCCTACGATGAGGGAGAATGGCGAAACGGCAAGTGGTTTTGGGGGTGCTCCGACAAGGGTGAGATTGCCATCAGGGCGAAGCAGATTAAGGTAGGAATTGATATCATGATCCGCGGAGACTGTATCAATGATGAAATCAAAGCTGCCGGCGTGTTTTTGCATCTCCTCTTTATTTTTTGATACAACAACTTCATTAGCACCTAAACTTATTGCATCTTGTTTTTTACTGGGAGAAGTCGTAAAGACAACGACATGCGCGCTAAGTGCATGAGCAAATTTAACAGCCATGTGCCCAAGTCCTCCAAGGCCCACCACTCCCACTTTTTTACCTTTGGTGATGCCCCAGTGGCGTAGGGGCGAGTAAGTTGTGATCCCGGCACATAAAAGCGGTGCAACTCCTGCAAGATCAAGATTAGGCGGAACACGTAAGACAAAATGTTCGTCGACGACGATACTGCTGGAGTAGCCGCCGTAAGTAACACCCCCAAGGTGTTTGTCCGCAGCATTGAAAGTCAATGTCATATTGGGGCAAAACTGCTCAAGGCCAGCTTTGCACTGTGGGCAGCTTCTATCTGAATCGACCATGCAGCCAACTGCGACAATATCTCCAAGCTTGTACTTGGTAACAGAGGAACCAATCTTGGTGACTTTACCAACAATCTCATGGCCGGGAACAATGGGATAAATAGTGGGGATTGCGCTCTTCCATTCGTTGCGCACGTGATGGATATCGGAATGGCAGATGCCACAGAAGAGAATTTCAATCTGAACGTCGTGTTTAGTTAGATCACGACGCGTAATTTCAGTAGGGGATAGTGAGGATGTGGGACTGGCAGCAGAGTATGCTTTTGCTTTAGACATACAAGTTCTCCTTTAAAAATTTACACTTATAAATATTGATATACTTTAAATTATAAATAAAAAGTATAGTGAAAATTTATTAACAAAGGCGGCGTTATGAGTCGATTTTATGTTCGGTATATGTGGATTTTGCTTTTTGTGCCAGTCTTCTCTATTTCAGCCATAGAGCTTAACCCTGCGAAAGACCCATTGAAAAGATTGATTCAAGGCAATCAGCGTTATGTGAGTTCAACAACAGTTTGCCACGAAGATTGGAGCGCCAAGCGAGCAGCACTTATTGAAAACCAAAAACCTTTTGCAATCATTGTTGCCTGTTCTGATTCAAGAGTTCCTCCAGAAATCGTCTTTGACCAGTCTTTAGGCGATCTTTTTGTCATTCGGATTGCTGGAAATGTGGTGGATGATTTTGCGATTGGAAGTATCGAATATGGAGTTAATATTCTTGGAGCTAATTTGGTGCTTGTTCTTGGTCATGTCAATTGTGGTGCTGTAAGCGCTGCATTAAAGGGCATGACATTTGATAATCATATTCAAGAAGTTGTGAATGCCATTCAACCGGCGATTGCTATCACTAAAGGTGAGGGAGGAGACCTCCTTGAAAAGACGATCAAAGCTAATGTCAACATTGTTGAGAAAAAATTGAAGAGTTCTAAGCCTTTACTTGCTAAATTAGTGGAAAAAGGCACATTGCAGATCGTAGGAGGCTATTATGATCTTGAATCCGGAAAAGTCGATTTCCTTGATAAGTAATTTATTATTCCTGTGCCCAAGCTTCTTTGATTAAGCGGATATTTTCTTGTGTTGCTTGAGAGGATCCAAGCATCGCCAGATGGCCAAATGGGCTTGTTAATGCAATGCGGTTATTTTCCGGTATAGGCAAATGAATTCCTTGAGCGGAAGGAAAGGGTACTATAGTGTCTCCTTTACTAGCAATAGTAAATATTTTATCGCTCATCTCTTCGATTTGATTTTGGAGTGTTGTTTGAATCAGATGGCCAGGCACCATCTCTTTGCCGCATTGAGCCCAAGAGCCAAGCTTTGCCATGGGAGTGCCATGCCAGGGGGTTCCATTAGCGATTAAGCGAAGGACCTTCACATTAACCTCTTTTGCAAATTGGGTGGCAAAAACTCCCGCTACTAATCCTCCCATCGAATGACAATCGAAAACAACGTTAAGAGTCTCTACATTTCTTCTCTTGCGGATCTGTTCTAATTTTGTCGCAAGAAAGCGGGCGTATGTCTCTATTGAATTTACGGTGATGGGCGCTCCAAGATTGATTGAATAAATATCTTTCTCTGTAATAGGGCTATCATCTTGCCTTGTCTCTTTTTGAAGTTTTTTTGACAAACTTCCCCAACATGTTTTGTTGTGGAGAAACCCATGAACAAAAACGACAATTTTGTCCTTCTCTTCTTCAACAGCAAATGAGGAGTTGGTCTGAAATGCAAAAGGAGTGATGAGTGCGGCTTTTGGCAGGGCAGCCAAGTCGGATAGCAGACCTAAAAGTTTATTTTTGAAAATTTTCCATACTTTTGCCCCTTTTTGATGCGCAAGTGCCGGTGTTGAAAGGCCAAGAATAAGAAGTCCAAGAATGTTGATTCCTACTAATACAAGTGAGAGGGGAAGAATCACAGCAAAAAAAGCGATTGTTGTTCCTATTCCGAGTATGCATTGAAACACTTTTTGAAAAGCGACGCTTTTTTTAATTTTTCTCCACACACAACCAGGTTGTTCGCGTACTCGTTCAAAGGAACTTTCAGAATTACTTAAGGTTTCTATTTCCATAAAACTTCTTTTTATTTAAAACAATTATGGAAATTTTACTATTTTTTTAAAAAAATGTCAAAGTCATTGCATTTCACGGGATAGGGGATTTGCAGCTTGTTGGTACCAACCTGGGTCATTATAGTTTGTCAGTCCTTTGCGCACTTTTAGAATGGTAAACATGCCCCCCATTTCAATGGTGCCAAAAGGGCCTTGATTTCCCATTGGAGCAAGATTGTTAGGCATAGACACTTGGGTGTGCTGATGGTTAAACAT
>CALBHK010000112.1 GCA_937894565.1 uncultured Chlamydiae bacterium | reverse complement strand
AGTCACGCAAGTGGCTTAATTCCGAAGCCTGCTCCTTTAGGGGCAGGTAGTTCACAGTAGACGATAAATCCAATGAAATTACTGCTATTCCGCAGTTAATAGAATTGTTAGATTTAAAAGGTTGTATCGTGACAACTGATGCATTAAATACCCAGAAGGAAGTTGCAGCAAAGATTAAACAGGCAGGAGCCGATTATGTATTACCAGTAAAAGGAAATCATTCTGGTTTATACGATTATATCAAGCTTTTTTTTGATGAGGCTTTGGAGAAAGATTTTAAAGGGATAGATGCCGATCATTTTGAAACATTGGACAAAGATCATGGTCGAGTAGAAAAAAGAATTTACCATATAATTAATGGGGAAAACTTGCCTGATAAGAATCTGTGGGTAGGTGTAAAATCATTGGGCATGGTGATTCGAGAAAGAACGCTTAGGAAAAAGACAACACAGGAAATTCAATACTACATAAATAGCATAGAAATAGATGGAAAACTATTTGAAAAGAGTGCAAGAGGTCATTGGGGGGTCGAAAACGGGTTGCATTGGAGCTTGGATGTTGTATTGCGAGAAGATAACAGTCGTTACCGAGATAGAATAGGTGCCCAAAATCTTGCGATCATGAGAAAGATTACATTAGGAATCTTAACGAAGGATAAATCAAAAAAATGCGGTATTGCAGCAAAACGATTAGCAGCTTTAGGTAGTCCAGCTTACAGGGAAAATCTTCTTAAATTATTTTTATAATGCGATTGCCCTGTCAGAGGTATTTTTTTAATTGCAAAAAGCTTTTATTACATGATATCCTGTTATTTCTAAACATTGCGATCCTTACTCTTACAATTACTGGATCAAAAAAATAAAAGTTAAATTTAGATCTATGACGAAATTTAAAAATGTTTTCACTTGTTTCTTTGCTGGTTTTGTTTGGTTATTCTCTGATCTCTCATATGCTTGGAATGACACCACATATATGTTGATTGCAATGATTGCTGAACATCGCCTTGACCCATTTGTGAAGAATTCAATAGCTGCCATTGGAACTGATATTGATAACGAATTCTCAGCCAGTTTTGATTTTGTAGAGGCAGTGTGTTGGGCTGGAGATATTTCTCTGTTTGGAATAAAAGCTCTGGATTCATGGTATGAAATGCCAATCCCCTACACTCATAACGATATTTTGTCTGAAAACAAATTATCGAGTATTTCATATCAATTAAGAAATAATTCGCTTTGTTTTGCTCTCAATGAATCCGTGAACACTTTAAAAAATCCAAATTCCGGTTCCTGGGAAAAAAACTTTATGTTACGGATCTTAATGCATTGTGTGGCGAACATCCATCATCCTCTGCATTGCATAAATTTATACAGCCCTGATTTTCCTAATGGGGATTTGGGAGGAAAATTATTCGCAGTCCAAGATCAAGCTAAGAACCTGCGAAATTTATGGGATGCTGCAATAAGAGATATTATAACAGTATTCGGACGCTGTCATTATGGAAGTTATGAGGAACGTGAGGAATTAAATACTTTAATTGAGTTCCTTCTATCAAAGTTTCCATCATCAGAAATGCAATATAATGAGGGAACTTTCGAAGATTGGGCTCTAGAAAGTTATCAGTTGGCTATTTTATACGCTTACAGTAATATCCAATTAGGAGATATTCCTTCCGGTGATTATTTAAGGGATCGAGATCTCATTGTGTACAGACAAATTGCTTTAGCCGGATATCGGTTGGCAGATCTTTTGAATAACCTATTTCGATGTAAGGATTGTGTTTTATGATAAAATTTCCAATAGGAATTCAAGATTTCCCCCTAATGAGGAACGAGGATTTCTTGTATGTGGATAAAACTGAATTGATTTATCGCATGATGACTAGCGGATTTGCTTATTTTTTAGCCCGACCTCGCCGTTTTGGCAAGTCGCTTTTGGTATCTACTCTGGAGTCTCTTTTTAAGGGAAAAAGAGAGCTTTTTAAAAATTTATGGATCGATTCATCTGATTATGAATGGAAAGAATTTCCTGTTATACGATTAGATCTTTCAAAAGCTGTTTCATCTAGCCCAGAAGCTCTTTCGGAATCATTACAAGAACTCCTCCAAGAATGTGCAAATAAATATGGAATTAGAGGAATCAAACGTCAATACCCATCGCTAAGTTTGTCGGCTCTTGTGATTGAACTCTCAAAGCGCGGACCTGTTGTCATCCTCATTGATGAATACGATAAGCCCCTAGTGCATTCATTAGCAAATCAGGAGCTGGTTTCTAAAAATCGTGAGATACTTGGTGAATTTTATACAACCATTAAAGCTCTCAGTCAATATGTTCATCGAGTTTTTATCACAGGAGTGAGCAAGTTTTCTAAAGTATCGTTGTTTTCAGGAATGAACAATTTAATCGACATCTCGATGAACCCTGAATATGCCTCGTTGCTGGGATTAACAGAAGAAGAAATTAAAAGTTGTTTTAATAGTGCATTAAGAACTATTTCTTCGAAATTGCAAGAATCTGTAGATGTACTGATAAAAAAGATGAAATTTTGGTATAACGGGTACTTGTTTTCTCGTTTTATAGAAACGGAAAAGGTTTATAATCCATTGTCTGTGATGCAATTTTTGCAGAGTGGAGAATTTAATAATTATTGGTTTACTACAGCCACCCCTACTTTTGCAATCAACCTTATTAAAAAGAATAACTATTTCATCCCCGATCTAGAAAATGGGATCATTGTAGGTAAAGAAATCGAAACCAGCCATGAAACGGATCTGATAGATCTTCCTACTTTGCTTTTTCAAACTGGTTATCTGACTATTGATCGTTATGACGAGAGTAGCTGGACCTATTTTTTAAAATTTCCGAATGAAGAAGTCAGACGCTCTTTTCTCGACCATCTTCTTTATGAGTTTGCAGAATTGAGGCCTTCGGAAGTTCATGCTTTTTTGTTTAAGTTATCAAATCATCTTGCAAACAGAGATATTGAAAGTTTTGTTTATGTTTTTAATGTTTTACTAGCTTCAGTTCCTCACCATATTCATATAGAAAGAGAAGCGTATTATCATTCTTTAATTTATCTAGTTTTAAAGGCTCTTGGATTTTCAGTTGAAGCTGAGGTATCTACAAGTCACGGAAGAACAGACATGGTTTTGAAAACAGAGAAAAGTATTTTTATTTTTGAGTTTAAATTAAATAGCAACGCTGAAACTGCTTTAAACCAGATTTTTGATAAAAAATATAACGAACAGTACCACTTAGATCCGCGCGAAATTATTTTGGTTGGCATGAATTTTGATACTAAAACCCGCTCTATTAATGAGTGGAAAACACATTAAAAAAAGTGATTGAAAAAATTGGTTTTATAAACCAGATGCTTTATTAATTTATTGGCTTGATGATGAGTATTTTCATTTGGTTCGTATCGGCTCTAACTCAAAACTGTAAAAACAAAAGTCGTGCGATAAAGCAAAAGTTAGCTTCACTTTGAAGATTATCTGCTATAAGCAGCTTGTGTATAAATTCCTTGAAACCTACCCACTTTATTTAATTGGGTAGGTTTTGTAGAATTAGGGAATGAGACAATTAAAGTATTTAAAGCAATTAGAACCGTTTATCAATGTTGCCCTCTTTACCTCAGCAACGCAACCAAGCCTTTGTAAAACTGCCCGAAAACCTTCCGATTACGAAAATTAAGCTGGCGATATGCAAATCTTAAACCTTTCTTGATTAACGTCGAGAGAGTTTCCATCAATGCCAAGTTTTATGCCATGTCTCATACTCAACGTTACGGATACGATGTCTCGCAATATTGCCCTCGTGTAAACTCATGATATCTCTTTCAACGGCCTCAACAAAATGCGATTGATCTTCTAAAGGGATAGAAAATCGTGCATATTCCCTGATAAAGGCAATTGCTGCTGTTTTATCCATACAATCGCGCACAATACGTACGACAGTCTCGGTAATGGCCTTTCGATAACGCATCCTAAATGGATCGGGGTCCCCAAGCTCTTTTCGCGTGATGGAATAGCGCAGACAAGAACGCTCGTATGCCCATACAAAGACGTCCCGCAAAAGTTCTATGCGATTTAGTTCGTAGATTCCTAAAAGACCATTGACATATGTTTGCTGTGGTACATCTACAAATGATAGTGGACACAAATTGTTTTGAATAAGAGGAATATTTGCTGCCAGACGTGATACGCGCTTATTCACATCTTCAAAGGGTTGTAAATAAGGTAAATGCACCATCAAAAAAAAGGCCTGTTCAAACGGATTTTTAATTGCATGTGCAGTGTCTATGATTTGTTGAAAAAGCTCGCGAATCCTCTGTGGCATTGCTAATGGCTGATACACTGATTTCCCTATGCCAACAGCTATTGATCGCAGACGACCACAAGCCTCAAGATCAACCATTAAATCATTAGAAAGAAGCGCATGCAAATTGAGAATGATTGAACGATTGATGCCAACATCAGATGCCGTATCAATTAAAAACTCGATAGCGTCCTTGTGATTTAAAATCATTCTGGCTTCACGGAGATCCTTTCCATCAGCCATTTGACTTAATTCAAATAGACGCTCTGTCTCCAATAAAGAATAGGTGTTGCCTTCCAAGCGGCTTGAGTTCCAAGATAAATCAATGAGAAGACGCCCAAAAATCTTTCTGGCATATGTTCCAGCTGGTTGCTCGCCGTCTGTTTTTCCCGCTTCAAAAAGCCGCTGACGTATGGATTCAGAAAGATAGTTAGTCACATTTGGGCGGTATTCATCAAGAAATTTGATGTTATATCCAACAGGAGTTCGCGCTTGAATGGATTGAGTTACTTTCTTTTGAATATCTTCAGCTTCAGGTGACAATAAAATGGAATGGGCCTCATAGGCTTCAAAAGAAACCTGCCCGTCTTTTTTTTCTGCTAAAGGGAGCTTATACAACCTAGCACGAGCTCTTCCCTCAGCATGTATTAGACCGTTTTTTACTAGAAAAATCAGTCGGTGCTGTACGTTACGGCGAGAGATAGGGATACTTAAGCTTCCCATGATTTTCCCTAATGAGACTCCATCAGGGAACTTAGCCACAATGTTTATAATGACATCCAATTCGCTTTGGGCAATCTGCTTAGGCATGATCTTTCCTTCAGGGGTTATAGTGTAATATTGTCTAATGTACAACAAAAATGAATTTATGTGGTGTATTAACACCTAATAACCCATAAAAACATCATAATGTAGTGCATTAGGATTAATGCACTACCAAAAATGCTGCCTTTTCAAGAATTTCCACTGTTTAAACTTCTGACTAGGAAATCAACACAGAAGAAGACGGAAGTCAAATATTTCCGTGTTAATTTTTTCTCAATCCTTATTAAGCTAGGGGTATCATTTAACATCACACCCGTTTAAGCACACACAAAGATAAGTTTGACAGCGCTTTAGGCTCTGGTTTGTGTTTATCACGCGAGTTTTGTAGAAACAAAAGCCGCGCGATAAAGCAAAAGTTAGGAACCCTTGAAGATCAGCCCAAATGAATTGGCCCCTGAAGGCCGTTTAACTTGAGATAGGCAGAATAACATTCAATATAACTCAGAACGATACCAAAAGTTAAAAGGGACTTTACAACCGACTTCACTTCACCTCTAACGTCTGATAACCTTTGTTATGTTTTTAGATATATAATCTTAATGCTGTAGGCATGGATCTGTTTATTTTGTAAGAAAAACATACTAATATTTCTTACAAAATGACCCACTGACATAGATAACTTTTAACCTGTCAGCGTTTAAAGTTTTCTTAAAAAAAGAAGGTCAACTGTTGCATCTGTAAGAAAAACATGCTAATATTTCTTACATGAAGGATAATCGAAAAAAATTAAAAAGTATCGATTTTCAGATGCTTGAAGCTATAAATAGCCGTGGACGTGGTGCTGTATTTGTTCCTACGGATTTTTTGAATTTAGGAAGTCGACAGGCTGTCGATATTGTCCTTCACCGACTCGTTCAAAAAGGAACCATTCGCCGCCTTTCTAGGGGAATATATGATTTTCCTGAAGAGCACTCTGTACTTGGGAAACTTCAACCATCTCCAGAAAAAATAGCAGAAGCATTGGTTGAGCGTGATTGCACGCGTATCCAACCAGCTGGCGCTTACGCAGCAAACATTTTAGGACTATCAGAACAAGTTCCAGCTAAAGTGGTGTTTCTGACAGATGGGCCCAGCCGAACGGTAAAAATCGGCGCAACAACCATTCAGCTTCGGAGAACAACCCCCAAAAATATGGCAATGGCAGGTAGGCTCAGTGGACTTCTGATCCAAGCTCTTCGCGAACTGGGCAAAAAAAATATGACAACAGAACGAGTTGAGCATTTAAAGCGGATTCTTCCAATAGAGAAACGACAAGAACTACTCAAGGATATTCGACTTGCACCAGCTTGGATGCATTCCATTTTCAAAAAACTTGCTGAGGAGATTGTGTGAAACTTGGTTTTTTAAAATTATCCTCTGACGAACAGCGTCTGTACATTGAACAAGCTGCTTTTCAGAGAAACATCTCCCCTGTAATTATGGAAAAAGATTTTTGGGTGTGCTGGTTGCTCGGTATTCTGTTTGAGTCGGAATTCGCAGACAGCCTTATATTTAAGGGTGGAACCTCACTGTCAAAGGTATTTGGCGCGATCAATCGGTTCTCCGAAGATATAGATCTCTCGCTGTCCCCTACTTTTCTGAGACTTCCACAAGCTGGAGAAACCCACACTCAGGCCGACAAATGGATAAAAAAAGCTGAAATTGCATGCGAAGTGGCTGGTGAACTACCTGCCCCTAAAGGAGCAGGCTTCGGAATTAAGCCACTTGCGTGACT
>CALBHK010000111.1 GCA_937894565.1 uncultured Chlamydiae bacterium | reverse complement strand
GATCAGGTTTTTGGGGCTCAGGTGTATAAAAAATGATTCCTGTTCTGCTTTACAGTCACATTAATGAGCCGCTCACTCAATCACTTCTTTAATGTGGAATGATAAAAAAAGATCTTTTTTTTCAAAATCTTTATTGCTAAAAACAAAGATTTTTTGTTAAGATGGCCATGCCAGTCAACCAATTTTACCTTATGAGGGTACGTATGGAAGCAAAAAATCGAGAAGTAAAAGAACAGCAAGAAGTTCAAAAAAATCAGAACTTTTTAAGTGAAGATTTTGAGATGTTCGAACTGAATATAACTCAGCAACCTGTGCTTCTACAGCATGATCAATAAAAAAAGGGCTACTTGTAGCCCTTTTATATTCAAATACATTCAAAAATAAAAAGCTTACTATGATAAATACAGATTGTCACTTGCAAACGAATGCGATGATAAAAATACGGTTTCCGAGCCCTCTTACTAAAGATTGTTGGGCTATAGAAGAGCCTTCTCAAAAAAGCCTTACAGCTGTCCCTTTTATAGTCGTATTAATGTCTGTGGCTTGTGTAAAGCCTATTGCTAAATCATCTCTATTTGAGTTTCTTCTTTCTAAAGTAAATTTCAAAGTTGAACAACTTGAAAAAATATTGAAAGAATTATTCACAAAAAACATCATTACGTTTGTTGAAGTAGGGGATATTCCACTCGTAAACAACTTCCTGAATTGGACAAAATTTGGTTGGGGTGAAGCTGCAAACTATCACTTTTCTACTTGGGATGCTAGCTTTCTTGATTATTCAAAAGAAGGTGGGGGTCACGACTTTGAGCGAAAATTAATGGCTGAATATCAAAAACTTGAGCCTGATACAAGTCGTTTTAAGATTCATGAGGGCTCACAAGATCGCATTGAATTGCCTGATTTAGGTTCATTGAGTGCCTTTGATTTGCAAAAAGAATCTTCTGTTTTAACAAGAATTAAATACTTACTTTCTTTTGCTTTTGGAAAAAAAGGTGAAAAATCTTGTCATTGGAACGACACTCCACTCATTAAGCGGACAAGTCCTTCAGGAGGAAGTCGTCACCCAACAGAGGGCTATTTTTTTCCAGTAGGTCTGCAAGAGATGAAAAAAGGATTTTATCATGTTCAAACTGAGCCAACTTCTCTTTCATTATTATCCGGAGAAAAAGAAGATTTCTTAGCAAAATTCAATATAGAAAATGATCCTCAATTGCCCGTGTGCGGTGCTATCATCCTTACCACTGTTTTTGAAAGAAATATGTATCGATATCGGGAGCCAAGAACATTCAGAACCATTCATATGGATATTGGCCATATACTGGAAACATTAGAATTGCTTGGAAAAGAATTTAGCTTAAAGACGCGTATCCATCTAAGCTTTAATGAGGATGCTATATTGCAACAAATTGGCGCTTCAAAGCTTGATGAAGGGGTTATGGCAGTTGTCACTTTACATGAGGAGAAAAATTAGATGGATTTGGCATACTTAAGTTTTTCCTCTCATAATGATCAACCGATAAAGCTAAATCATTCTCTTCAGGACTTGAATCAATGTTATGATCAAGCTGTATGTTGCGATTATTTAATTGATTACCAAACTTTTCAAACAGCTCAAGCAATGGACAGCGAAATTTTTTCGAAAATTGAATTCTGGTGGAAGCGCAATTGGCAGGTATCTTTAGACTATTATTTGTCTTCTCCAGCACTAAAATCTATTCAAGAACAATTCGAACAAACAAGACCTCTTACTCAAAATCCTGTTGATATTGTGCTTTCGCAAGAATCAGTCATTGATCAAATTTCCGTTACACAAGCTCTTTTGGATAGAAAAACTCATAGAAAATTTCAAGAGGTTCCTCTTTCTCAAAAATTGTTCTCTACATTAATGAAGGAACTCAAAGGCGAGATTTTTACAGAGATCTGGAATTACTACGTGATTGTTTTTAATGTTGAAGACATTCCAGCAGGAATTTATCACTATTGCCCAACAGCACATGGACTTCATTTAGTTAAACCTGGATTATTTCGAAAAGATGCAGTGAAAATATTGTGTGGGATGGCAGCTTCATTGACTGCGTCATTTTTAGTTGTTTTTTCAATTGATCTTCAAGAAGCAATGAGAAAATTCAGTTATAGTCGCGCTTTACGTGAAATTTACATTGATTCTGGCAGACTTGCACAAAAAATTTTAATCAAAGGAATGCAGCATCATGTGGGTGGTCTCCCTTCTCCCGCTATGCAAGACAGTCAAATGTGCTCATTATTAAAAATCGATGCGAGCGAATTTATTCCTATTTATACAGTTGCTATGGGAATTATTTCCGAAAATTTTCCGAACCCAAAGATCAACCCATGATTTTACGGCTTCAGTCGAGTTGGATGGTGAGAAAAAAGGAAGACGACGTCATAGATCTTTTTTCTTCGTTTAAACAACAAAATTACGAAATCAAATCGGATAACCCTTCTTTTTATTTATTTTTAAAATCTTTAGAGAAAGGGATCAATTACCCTGACGATCTAATGTCCGTGGCAAAAGAATTCAACTTCAAAACCGAAACAGTTGATGCCTTGATTGCTAAACTGAGATCCTATGATCTTCTTATAGAAGATCATAAAAATGAAAACCCACCTTTAGAAACCCTCTATGATAGACAAGTTCGCTATTTTCGAACTTTTGAAGATAACACTTGTTCCGGAGAACAACTTAACGACAACTTACAGAATAAAACAGTTTTAATCGTAGGTCTTGGGGGCTATGGGTCTTGGATAGCGCTCTTATGTGCACGTATTGGGATTCGTAATATTATTGGCATTGATTTTGATCTGGTTGAAATTACAAATCTTCACCGTCAAATACTCTATGATCGTAGTGATATAGGTTTACCTAAGGTGAAGGCTTGTGAAAAGAAAATTAAAGAAGTGGATACTGAAATCAATTTTATTGGTCATCATTTAAAAATAAATACACCAAGCGATCTTTATCCTTTCTTAGACAATGTAGATCTCATCTTTAACCCTTTCAGTTATCTTCCTTTAAAAAAAGCATTAAACCATCCATCTGGTCTGATTGCTCAGGCTGCTATGGATAAAAATAAACCTTGTTTAACATTTGGAGGCTCTTGGGTAGGTCCATTATCTATTCCCGGAAAAACTCTCTGCTATTTTTGTGCAATTAAAAAACTGGAGTTGAACACCAATCTTGATCCCGACCATCGCAATCAAAACATTCAGAAGAGAGCATTTGCACCGCCGATTGTGATGTGCTGTTCGCTTGCAGTTCATGAAGCGTCTCGTTTTCTTTCCGGCTGTGATACTTCTCAAGTATTAAATGGAGCCATACAACTAGATATGTTCTCATTTTCAAAAAGTCAGTATCTCCCTATTGAGTCTTCTCCTGATTGTGATTTTTGCTCCTCAAATATAATTGAAAATAGCATGGTGGTCAGATGAGTACATTCGCCCTTAAAACTACCAATCTTTCTAAAACTTTTTGGAAAAAAAAGGGTTGGTTTGCAGCAAAGGAATCCTTTACGGCTGTCAAAAACCTAAATTTGGAAATAAAACCAGGTGAATCAGTAGCTTTTCTAGGACCAAATGGTGCAGGTAAAAGCACATCTATCAAACTCATTTGCGGTATTTTAAAGCCAACAGAAGGGGAGTCCTGGATTGAACACTATCCTTCAGGAAGCATCAACGCTAATAGACGTCTTGGCTTGGTTTTTGGAACCCGAAGTAATTTATGGATGTATATTACAGTAAAGCAGAGTTTAGAAATGATTGGGGCTATCTATAGCCTATCTAAAAGAGACATTTCATCAAGAATTTATCTGTTGGCCGAGCTGTTTGAAATCACTTGTTTTTTGGATTCTCCCCCGAATACATTATCACTTGGCGAACGTATGCGTTGTGAAATTGTTGCGGGCCTCATTCATCGCCCTTCTATTTTACTTGCAGACGAACCAACAATTGGTCTTGATATTGTGGGTAAAACCAAATTTCGTCATCTTTTAAGGCAATGGCAAGAGGAAGAAAAGACTACAGTGCTTCTGACCAGCCATGATATTAGCGATGTGGAGGCGATTTGTAACAGGGCCATCCTCATCAATAAAGGTGAGGTTGGTTATGATGGCCCTTTAAATGGATTAAGAGGCAAACTTGCATCCAAAAGAAACATCAAATTACTTCTATCAAAACCGCAATTAAGTCACGAAACATTTAAAGAAGGAATTGAGCTTATCGAAGATGGTCAGCTTGTCAAGAAACTTCAAATTGATACTCAGAAGATTTCTCCTATTGGTGCCATTGACTATTTCATGGGAGTTTTTAAGGATAATATTATCGATATTTCAGTTGAAGAGATTAATTTAGAATCGATTCTTACCCAATGGTATAAGGGTGAAAACGAATAAATATGATAAACAATTCTCTCAAATTTTATGGTAAGCTTGGCCTTTTTTCGATTCGCGAAGAGCAGACCAGTTTAAGCGGTTCTTTAGGTGGTTTTTTACTTTACCCGTTCTTTATTTGGATCTTTTCCAAACTTTGGCTGGGGCTGAATCATAATCATACCACTTTGGGGACTGAAGTCTTATTTGCCTACATTGGACTCACTGAAATTCTATTTATGACCGGACTGAGAGAGCCTTTAATAGAGAGGTCAGGCTCAGATTTTTCTCTTTCCTTTGTCCGGCCTAGATCTTGGCCAATTTACACCTCCATTTCGCTTTATAGTCGCACACTATTCCGTAGGCTGGTGTATGTATTGCTTTATATTGTCCTTGTACCTTTTTTTATAGATGATTTTATGCTGAGCGCCATGAGTGCGCTAAGATTCCTAATGTTCCTTCCTCTCCTCACAATTTTGGACACCTTTTATTCATTTTTATTAACCAGCCTTCAGATTCGCTATTACTCGGTCAAAAATTTTCGAATGCTTTTTGGAAAATTATTTTTAATCTTTGGGGGAGTCCTTGCTCCTCTTTCAGACTTGCCTGGACCTTGGAACAAGCTATTTTTGAATACGCCTTTCTCTGATCTGATTTTTCAACCCTGTTATTTTGCTGTTAAAGGAGAGTTTTTTCAAATGGCTTTTGCTGAGTGGTTGTTGAGAATTTCTCTACAATTGACCTGTCTATTTGCTTTAAGTGTTTGGCTATATCGAAATGCGCGCAATCATTACCATAATTTTGGGGGCTAAAATGATATTCTTGTTGATTTTAGCATTTAAGAATCAGTTGTCTGCTCAAATGAGGAAGCCTCTTGAATTTCTTGTGGGTTTGTTGATGCTCATCTTAAATAACAGTTTTTACTTATATGGAATCTATCTGCTAGCCATTTTAAGCGTGGATGATAATCCGCTGGCCGCAAAAGAGTATTTAATCTCTACCGGCATGGTCCTTACAAGTTGGGGTTTATTAAATGTTTTTGGTGGAGGACTCTACGAATTAGGCAGAATGATTGAAACAGGGGAGTTAGAAGCCTATCTTTCGAAGCCAAGATCACCATTGTTTCTTGCTGCTCTTTCGAAATCAAATTTTTTGTCTCTTGCTGAAGTGGTGCAGGGTGTTATTACAATTATTGTCTGTTCTATTTTCTACGGCCCTCTTACAGGCATCACAATGCTAGCCTCTTCATGCGTTTTGGTTTTTGCTTTTGCAAGTGTGATCATCGTTGTAGGCGCTCTATCATTTTTCAGTTCCCGTGGAAGTCAACTCTCCTATGTTGTGATGCAGGTCGTTCTTTCCTTGTCTCTTTTTCCGGTTGGCCGCGCGCTAAAGGGAAGAGAAAAGTGGATTCTCTGTTTTAGCCCCTTGTTGATCACCGCGACCCTGCCACGGGCATCAGTCATTCAAGGAGGATTTGAGCACCTATTAGTTTTTATCGCAGCTACAACAGGCTGTTTTCTAATGAGCGTTGCTTTTTTTAACTTTGGCCTAAAATTTTACAAATCTAAAAACATGGTCTCCCTTAATGAGTAGCTGCCCTGTTCTTGTATATTGCTGCTTAATCTTTTGAGTATAAAAGATCTATGTTCATCTTTAAAAAAATGACTAGCATTTACACTGAAGGATGGTGTGTGCTATTATTTTATTTATTTTAATGAGTTAAAAAAAGTGAAGCAAAAAAAGCATTCTCCTTCCGACTTAGTTCGCTTTATGGAAAGCCCATTTTCTTCATGGATGGACCAGTATGTTTTAAAATTTCCCGAAATTTCACAACTAAAAGATGCGCAGGATCCGTTAACAAATATTTTGCAACTAAAAGGATTAGCGCATGAGCATCAACTTGAAGAGGGCTTTAAAGAACAAGGGTTGTCTCTGATTAAGGTTGAAGGCAAAGATGACATTGAGAAGGAAAGGGCCACTCTTTCAGCAATGAAACGGGGCGTTGATGTGATCGCGCAGGCGCGTCTGAACGGCATCCCCGACAACTGGATGGACGCCGCGCGCAACAGCCCCGTGTACAAAATGGCGGTGGAGTGGAAGGTGGCGCTGCCGCTGCACCCCGAGTACCGCACGCTGCCGATGGTCTGGTACGTGCCGCCGCTGTCGCCCATCACCGCCGCCGCCAACGCCGGCCAGGTGGGCATCAACGGCGAGATCCCCGACGTCAACCAGCTGCGCATTCCCGTGCAGTACCTGGCCAACCTGCTGACGGCCGGCGACACCCAGCCCGTGACCCAGGCCCTCGAGCGCATGCTGGCGATGCGCGCCTACCAGCGCGGCGTGCACGTCGACGGCGAGCGCAAGCCCCAGGTGCTCAAGCAGGTCGGCCTGAGCGAGGCGCAGGTGGCGGACATGTACAAGATCATGGCCATCGCCAACTACGAGGACCGCTTCGTCATCCCGACCACGCACCGCGAGTAC
>CALBHK010000110.1 GCA_937894565.1 uncultured Chlamydiae bacterium | reverse complement strand
TGTTATCGCATTCATCATATTCTTTATGAAGAGTGACTTGCTCTCCATTAACGGAGGGGCGCTTAACCTCTATGCAGCGGTTATGCGCATCATAAACAAATTGTGTTTCATTGCCGCGCAGATCGATCTCTGCTAACAGATTGCCCATCACATCGTAGCGATAAGAGGTGGTATAGCTATTACCCTGCGGATCTTTGAGCTCTTTTTTGATCAAACGGTTCATAAAATCGTAAGTGTAAAAGAACTCTTTTTGGCCACTATTTGAGAGTTGATGGATGCAGTTATAGTTAGCATCATAGGCATAGGTGGAAACATTGCCCAAAGCATCGATTTCCTGAGTTAAATTGCCTTTTTCATCATAGACCCACTGCTTGCAGTGAGCGAATTGATTGTTGCTGTCATAGACATCTTGTCTACTCATTTTATAGTGGAAGTTGTAAGTATTATGCACTCTAGTGATGAGTTTTTCAGTTTGAGTCTCTACATCAAAACCATAGACATATTCATCAATGGGAAGTCCTATGCCCGTACCTTCTGTTCTTGGGACAATTTTCTTAATTGTGCGCTGCGTCACGTTGGTTAGATCCTCTTTATCTGTACCCGTGCCATTGTCACAGATCTGCTCTATCAAGGCTTTATTGCGATCATAGGTGTAAAATTCCCTTATGGAGATAGATCTTCTGTCAGTTACAATTTTGCTTACAGGAAGATTAGTCTCTTCAAGGTAGGTAAATGTTGTCAGCATCTCCCCATTATCTGTGCTTAAAAGATGATTAAACCGATTATCTGCATAAGTATTGATGATTGTTTGGCATTCTAGATTAGGATCTGTGGGCCGACCTTTAGTTAATGGAAAGGTTTTCAACTCTTTACTAAAACATCCATAGGTCTCTTGTTTGACTACATTACCACGCTCATCATATTCAAAGCGTTTATAGTTGATGCAGAGGCCTGTGTGGTCATTAAAGCGCCTGTTAAGAAGAAAACCAGTTGGACCCCATATAAAGATGTCTTGTCTATAAGGCTCAGATTGAGTGTTTTTACCCATATGATTGATGGCTGCGAGCCGATGGTAGCAATCGTAGATATACTTTTTACAGTTACCATTACCATCGGTTACTAACGTATCGCCTTCTCTTAGAATTTTGGAGTCTCTTTTATCTTTAGTGATATTGTATTCAAAAGAGTAAGTAGTGATAGGATGGGTAGTGTTGCCGGCAGGAACTTTAATCTCTCTGACACGTCCTCTTCGAGGGTCTTTCTCTTTGATATAATTTTTTTCATCCCAGCCATACCAATCATAATATCTTAACTCTACGTAGCGTTGATCTGGTTTTGACCTTCGATATAACCTTGAATAATTACTATCGTATACATCTTCATAAGCATAATTTTCTTTTGGGGCCCCGACGGCTGTTGTCCAGTAAAGATAATAAATTAGATCTTTTCTCTCTGTATATTCCGCTCTGTATCCCTTATAAGCTTGATCTATTTTATGTCCATCGCTAAAAATGCGATTCATGTAGCTTATCGAGTTTTTTTTATCGTCATAAGAGTGTTCCAGATTCTCTTTCAGAAAGACAACACTCTTGTCTGCATTGGTAAAAGTGGTTCCGATGCGATGAAAGTTATTGTCATAATGGCATTCACTACGGTTACCATTGGGAAAGATCTGATCTTGCATCGCATAAGAGCGTTGATTTTCTCTTTTATAAAATTTTGAAAAATTTTGAATAGTTCCATC
Source organism: uncultured Chlamydiae bacterium (assembly GCA_937894565.1). Lineage (GTDB taxonomy): Bacteria > Chlamydiota > Chlamydiia > Chlamydiales > CALBHK01 > CALBHK01. Next base: position 5,121 of record CALBHK010000110.1, on the reverse strand, counting down.
CGGCTTGGTCAGCACAGCATATTGATCCCTTCTTCCCTCTGCTAAACAAAGAGTCATGTTATTTAAATTAGTAGCAGCAGAAGGTAGACCTCTGGCAGTATTGGTAACTCCTCTTGTAAGAGAATAAGCGTGGGATAACTTAAGACAGATATCTTTTTCTTTGTTGGGTTCAACAAGAAAGATACTAAACCCCCCATCCTCTATGTAAAAAGCGTGATTGTGTTTAACTCCGTTAATTTTTTTCTGCCCTACTTCAAGATAACCACGGTAACTCTGAGACCAAAAAGGTTCTCCCTCACAAAGGTAATCATGACTGTTGAAATTTTTATAATAGGTAACAGGCTGTGCGCCGGGAACATGATGGATCGGCACCGTAAAAGAGTAGGAACCCGTAATCGTATTAACCCCTTCGACAATGGAGGAGCATTCGGCTTCAGAATTGGCTTGGGTGACTTCGCATTCAGCATGGCAAAGTGTAGTAAAAAGCAGCGCGATTAAGGCAAAATATTTTTTCATTTTTGATCCACAAGTTAGTTCATATCACAATATGGAGGGATTACAACACAACTAAATATTTAAGTGCAATGAAAAAATAAATAAAAATAGACCTCTTTTCAAGAAGTTTTATAATGCGACAGCCCTGATGGGTAATAGGATGGTCAAGCGACCGGACTCCAAAACAAAAAACGATTACGCAAGAGCTCTATTTTGCAGCCAGGCTGACATAAGTTTGATCTAGTGGAAGCTTTCGTCCGCAATCGTTAAAGGGATTCCCCCCTCTACGGTCCTCTCCAACTACACTTTTAGCAAATTCTGTTAACTTCTCTTCAACAGCATCGCCTTCTATAGCGTTTCCATTATTCAAACTCTTAGCGATATTTTTACAAGGACTAAAACAAAGCGAAAGATTCCATGGATTTTCCCCTAATTCCCCACGCGTATTCACACGCAACAATTTCCTTTCAAGATAGCCACCGAGCGCTCTACTTCTGTAGAGAATATTTGGAGAAACACAAGCTAAGATTACTCCTGCTATATAAGTAATTGTCATCGCCAATCCATATAGAGGCGTGCGTACAATATCTGCTATTGAGTGCAGCATCCTGATACCTAGATTTTTATCGCCTTCAACAATTCCTGCTATTAAAGGCCCGATAATAGTGGCATGCCAAAGTGTTTTGATAATAGTATGAATAGGACGAGCTACTATTAATACAAGATGTTTAAAAAGTATTTTTCTTCTTCTGCAATCAATATAAATATCCCCAGTTTTAACATTTATGCAGGCATGGTATTCATGGCCCTTCAAATCAGGGCTTGCATTCTCATCATCAATATCGCCAACGTCACCCTCTTCCCAAACACATTTGATTCTTTGATAAACGCTATCATCTCTTTTATAAACCCCATACTCGCTCATCCAATTCTCATTTTTCGCTACAGAAGAATCTGGAAATGTATTATCAAAGTACGACATATAAACAACTCCTATATTAAATATGCCAATATTGTACCTGATATATATTAAGACAAGATTAATTGGCTCATCACACAAATGAGTACCTCAAAAGGAAAAAGAGCACGATAGGCAAGATCGCCTTCGGCGGCAGGATCAAAAAATATAGATTTAATCTATTGATTACTAGTGAATTACTGTTGATTGCATCCTGCCGCCGAAGGCGATCTTGCTTATCATGTTTTAAAATTATTTAATGTCAGGCACTCAGTTGTGTGATGAACCGATTAATTCAGGATCCTGCAACAGGGTAATCATGGGTAAGAATTGATTCTTAAGAGGAGGGGATAAAAACTCATGTTTAGTCTATTTAAATTATAAATAAAAGGATTGACTAAGCCAATCCAATTATTATACGATAGACTTGTTCTTACCGAAATACGATTGAAAAATTGGGAATTTGACAAGAAGGCTGCTTAAAATTTTTTGTCTGGAGCGAGCGACCATTGCCCTTCGGCAAGGCGCGAGTGAAGATAAAAATTTTGATGCAGAGCCGACGCTGTCAAAAACCAATTTTTCAATCGTATTCGGTATAATCAAAAACTCATAAAAGGAGTGTAGAATGGAATTCGTTAATCTTGAGCCCACGTTTGGCTTTCCGGAAAATTTCCCTGGTAAAGTAACCACTGATCCAAAAAACAAAAAAACAATCAAAGAAATACGCGATACAACTGCTGTAGAAATTGTAAAAAGGATTATTGTTGGGCACGGTGAATTATTCCAATATATAAAAACCAATAAAAAAATCGAAAAAAAAATTGCCATCTATGCCGTCAATCCAACTGAAAAAAATCCGCAGAATAGAACATTTACGTTATTTGAACCTGCCAGACTGGCATTTAACATTGAAGAAGTAAAAGAAGAAGTAGAAGAACCTTTCAAAAATGACGAAGCTTATAACCATGCATTTTTTGTTCGTGAAATTCTAAACTTCAGCAAAGAACAAATTCAAGAAATGCAAAAAAACAATCAACTAGTGGGTGACATTTCAGGCATTATTATCTACGAGGCAATTCAACAAAACGCAGGGGTTAAACCATTTAATTTTCCCACTCAACAAGAAGAAGTCGTTGGTTATATTAAAAACAATTTCCATATCCATAACCTGGATTACCACAAAATCAATTGGACACAGTGTCATTTAATTAACCATTTCGTTAAAGCAACTCTGGAAATGACTTATCGTGAAAAAATATACACTCCTACTTCTCTTAAAGCATTGATTACTGGTTCTGAGATTAAAATAACGACTGAAGTTAAAACTCCTTTACATAATACTTCAGGATCTTCTGAAATAAAAAAAACCAAGAAAGAGTGCGTCCTCTTTTAACAAAAAAACGTACAGGACAGTTTCTGTCCTGTACGTTTTTTATTATCAAAGACGAGGTTTATTATTTTGTTTTTCTAACTCTTTTTCTTTTATTTCCTCATGCACCACGCGAATATTCTCTTTCTGTTTCTCTTCTTCTATTTTCTCCATCTTCTTCTGAAACTTCCTTTCACTCATATGAATCATATTAAAGACAATATCTTGTACAATTTGGAGATTTTGAGGAGAAATATGAGATTTTTTTCTTTCACTTGAGTTTTCAACTTCCCCACTACCTACCTTATGCTGATTACGCACAGCCTTCTCTTCTTGAACTTCCTTATGCTTAACTTCTTCAGATCCAACAGGGTGATCATTCATATAAGTCATAAATGCCGTATGCATTTCATCAAACTCTTCCTGATCATGATGTTGGACTGTTACTTTTCCCATGAAATTTGCTTTAAATCCCGGTGATGCAGAGGAAGAAAAAACAAGCTGGTTAACATTAACTTGTTCCCCTTTCTTTAAGTGGAAAACTTTAGTTTTGACATCATAATATCTAACATTTCCCTCTTTAAAAGCCTTTCGAAATACACTTTCGTTTTGAGGATTTCTATCCTGCACTAAACCGAATACATTAGCCTTCCCTCCTTCTTCAAATATAACAACAGCCATATCGTGCATATTCTCAGGACGGAAGCGTGACTCCTTTACCTTCTGGCTACTTTCGGTTTTAACGGTCTGACTGCTTTCAGTTTTAACGGTAACGGCATCTAAATTATGACCGTTATCCGCAAAGAGCATACTAAAATCATTGGGAAGCTCATGGGGAGAATCAGATGTCACTCCCTCATAGTGAGGATGACTCTGAAAGACCGTCTTTGTCTTAGTTTGTTCAGTGTTCAACGGAGGTTTTTCTTTTGAAATAGAGAGATATTGTGGAGAACTACCACCTTTTACAGGATCTGAATTATTCATATAATAAATCCCCTAAATAATAGACTTTAACTTTTAATAACATTATAACAATTAAATAATTTATTTAAATAGCCCATCATATTTACCCGATACCGCAGAAGAAAATCTAATAAAAAAAGAATTGCAACAAACCTTCTTCAGAAAAAAATAAGCAGTTGCAGCCCCTCAGGCTGCGATGTGTAACTCATTCACACCCAGGGCGTAGCCCTGGGCTGTTGCACTTTTAGTCCTTCGGACTAATAAAAAACATAATCAAAATAGCTTTAGAAAAATCCTTACAACATAGCCTGTAAGGCTATAATTGCAACAGCCCAGGGCAACGCCCTGGGTATAAATGAGTTACACATCGCAGCCTGAGGGGCTGCAACTGCTTAGCTTGTGTGTGTATGAAATTATAGGTGGCATTAACGCTTAGAATTAAAATATTCAACTATTTCTGGGCTTTCCTTTTGAAATTCAGGATGCTCTGTGATGGATTTCGGTCTTCCATTTTCATCATAGTAGAGATTATATTTTAACCACTCTAAACCCCAAGGCAATTCTAATTTAAGAACTTCTCCTGAAGGTCTTGTAAAACTTAAGCGTGAGATGCCTCCTTTCTTTCCAATCACTCCCGGCATATACATCGTCATCGATTTTTCATTAATTGGAAACTTACTTTCTAACACTTCATCATAAGAGATGGATTTCAGAGTCAGCTCCTCTTTACCAAATCCTTCTAAATCAAGATCATAAGTAACAGGAGATTCTAAAGTAAGCGTGGCTTCAATTAGTGCGTTATCAATAGAACTCTTAACAAAAAGGCGATTAGGAACAAAAGTAATTTCTTCTTTCAAAGCTTTTTCAGAATGTTCAAAAGTATAAGTCACAGGCACGCCTGGAGTAAAACCAAGAGAAGAGACCGCAACCGTAGAATCAACGCCTTTTGTTACTTTTAGTACAGGAAGCGCATTCGTCTTTTTTAATAATAATCGTTTTTCAGTCACATTCACCTTTCCAACAGGCCAGTCTTGAAGAGTGAGTATAGTCATGTCTCCTGTTTCAGATAAAGCCCCAAATGGATAGACTTCTTTTTTTATTACCGCAGTTAAACTACTTAAACAGGCGCTCATCACAATCATCGTTACAAAAAATCTTCGAATTTTAAACATTGCATCTCTCCTATGCATTAAAGGCAATAGATTAAAGGAAGTCAACTACTCCCGCCTAAAGGCGGAAGCTTGTAACTAACGGCCTAAAGGCCGTTGTTACCATAGGCACATTGACAGATGCCCTTGACGAGACAACAGACTCGCCAAGTTTCAGGAGATTGATT
>CALBHK010000109.1 GCA_937894565.1 uncultured Chlamydiae bacterium | reverse complement strand
GTTAATTAAAATCACCTCTCCGTAAACTTGCTGTGGCGAATTAATTGTTTCTGGATCAATAAGTTCCGTAAAAAGTAAAGCATAATGCTCACTTAGATGCGCTTTAGAAAAACGCTCCCAAAGCTCTTTTGCCCTTCCATCTAAAAAGAAAGCAAACCCTTTAGGACAGAAGCTTAAAGGGTCCTTGCTCCAAACTTGAATATTGACCGGTTTTGAACCAAGAAGCGCGTATCCAAAATTTGCATCAAAATAAAGCGTTTCCCACATTTTACTAAAAAATATAGTTTCTTCAGCAGTAAGAACAGGAACCGTCGTTTCAATTCTTGGAGAAAACTTTAAAAACAAAAAACCTCCAAGCAAAAAGAGCATTAATAAGCCTGTCTTAATGAATTTGCTAGCCATGTTGATCCTTATCGCTTTAAGTTGAAATTCCAACCATTACCCCTAAACTTCATTAGGAGGGTGATCCTGGCCAATTACACCTAGGATTAGTACAAACCCTTGTCCAAAACGAAAGAAGAGTTCCACATCTAGGACAATTCCACATCCCTTGTGTTTTTGTTTGACCATTCGCTAAAGTATAGAGACCATGTTCATCGCAAAATAGCTGCATTAGAGGCATCACAGAGTCGCCTACGACATATAAAATTTCATTATTTGAAATTTCTATATTTTCTGCTGCTATATAGCATTTTACTAATTGACTCTCTTTAAGGGTTCTTTCCGCATATTCTTGAGAACTCCCTATTTCAGAAGCTTGAACCACACCAGATAGACAGAGCATTAAAAGACACGTCTTAATCAATTTACCAATCATTTTGATTTCTTATCATTGTAATTTGAAATTTTAGCCATTACCCCCTATAAATCCATGAGGGGTTGCTGACAGGCAAGAGATTAAACAATAAATTTATTATTAGCAACACAAAAATTAAAATATTAGATCAAAAAAATAAATTTAAAATAAATTTTTAACAAAAAAACCAACTATTTACATATAAATTTTTTGTATGAATTATTTTTGCTATCCTTGAAGTAAAGCAAAATAGCTTAGTTTTTTTTGGTCAAAAGTTCTGAATGCGTCTCTCCACCTCCAATCAAACAAAAGACTTCAGTTTTACGACTGAAGCCCTTTGTTTTTAGTGACATGCAACAAGAAATTCACACCGAAAAATTCTGCTGCGTAAAGCTCAATTACGCACTGAGGACATAACATAGCTATTTTTGAGGGCGTTAAGTCTCTGGATGAGCAATTTTTTTATTATCCGCAAGCAAATTTTAAAACCGCCAGAGATCTTAAAACAAAAAAAACAGAGCCATAAATTCTAGACTTAACCACAAAAACACAACCCTAAATTATAGACTTACTCACAAAAACACAACCCTAAATTCTAGACTTACTCACAAAAACACAACCCTAAATTCTAGACTTAAATTCAAAAAAAGGTAAAATAGAGATTAATCAGGAGTTATCATGAAAAGAGATCGGTCTACTTTTTTGATAGAATGGTTAAATTCAAATCAAAGAAAGCCCTTAGTTATTCGAGGAGCTCGTCAAGTTGGAAAAACTTGGCTCATTCGAGAATTAGCTCGATCGCAACAGCGACAACTCATAGAGTTGAATTTTGAAAAACGTCCCGACATCCAAACTTTATTCAACTCTAATGATCCTATTGAAATTCTTGCCAATATTACTGCTTTTACTGGCAAGACGATCAGGGCTTCTGAATCAATTTTATTCTTAGATGAAATTCAGGCTGCGCCTCTGTTACTGGCTAAATTACGCTGGTTTGCAGAAGATATGCCTGAGTTACCAGTGATTGCAGCTGGTTCTCTGCTCGATTTTGCTCTTGCTGAACACAAGTTTAGCATGCCGGTAGGAAGAATCAGCTATCTCTATTTAGATCCTTTATCTTTTGAAGAATTTTTAGATGCAACAGAAAATCACAGACTACGTGACTACATACAGAATTATGAATGGAACACCGACATTCCTGACGCAATCCACACACAATTAATGAGGTTAATTAAAGAATACCTAATAGTTGGGGGCATGCCTTCTGCTGTTTTATCTTGGGCAACAATAAAAGACCCCAACACTCTTAATCAAATCCAAAACGACCTTCTTACTACTTATCGAGAAGATTTCTCAAAATACAAGGGAAGACTTTCTATTGACCGACTAGAAGATATAATGCATTCTATTCCTCGGCAACTTGGAAAAAAATTTGTCTATAGCCAAGCCAACTCACAAGCAAGTTCTGTACCATTGAAACAAGCCCTAGAACTACTTGTAAAAGCTAGAGTATGTCATTGCATCCTATCAACTTCTGCTAATGGATTACCACTTGGCGCAGAAGTTAATAATAAATTTTTAAAAATGATTTTACTGGATTGTGGGCTATGTTGTATTACACTCGGACTTTCGTTGCACCACTTGTCCTCAATATCTGAAATTGCCCTAATTAATAACGGAGCAATGGCTGAACAATTAGCGGGTCAAATACTTCGAACAATAAATGCTGCCTACGTTGATTCAGCTCTTTACTATTGGCAACGGGAAAAACTAAATTCTTCAGCCGAAGTAGACTATATTATTCAGCATGAAGATCAAGTAATACCAGTTGAAGTAAAAGCTGGCACTACAGGGAGTCTAAAGTCTTTACGTGAATTCGTTAAAGAAAAGAAAATCTCTCTTGCTGTACGTGTTAACTCAGACAAGCCCAGCATCGTTATTGCACAAATTGCAGATCAAACAACTTCCCCTATTGAATATAAATTAATTTCTTTACCATTTTATTTACTTGGACAAGTCCACCGCCTTATTAAGAAAGCCAATTCAACATGATTCTTTGCTATCAACCTCTTTCTATAGAATAACGCATCAAAGCACTTGTAAGGACGATTTTCATGGAAAGAAAAATTGCTACAATTATCACAGCGATCACCGGAGACCGCGTAATAATTGGAGAAGAAGAACTTAAACACGCTCTCGAAGAACATTTCTCTATACTTCCTGTAGATATGTTGCTTGAATTGATCGAAAGAATTTTAAAAGATCCTAGTGAAATATATGAACAGATAAAGTAACTATTCAGATCCCCCCGTTTGCTACGCAAACAAGGCGATCTGACAGAAA
>CALBHK010000108.1 GCA_937894565.1 uncultured Chlamydiae bacterium | reverse complement strand
TTATAATCTACCTAGGGCGATGCCCTAGGCTTTTATATTTCAGGGCGTTGCCCTGAAGACTTCGAACATCAAAAAAATTATCCTGCACAGAAGGGATGCCTTCTTCTTTTTCTCTGCGTTTCCTCAGCGTACTCTGCGGCTCTGCGGTTAACTTTTCTCCACTCCTCTATTCCCTCACTCCTTTATTCCTCTATAAACCGAAAATTGGTCCCGTCAAATAGCCCCTTATCGCTCAACTTTAAAGAAGGAATCACCAGCAAAGCCATAAAAGAGAGGCTCATAAAGGGAGCATCTAAAGTGGACCCCAACAACTTCGCTTGTTTGTCGAGCCGTGCATAATCTTTAGCCACTTTATAGCCATCATCCGGGCTCATAATACCTGCAACACTCAATGGAAGCAGATCCACTTTGCCATCCACTACCACAGCAATGCCTCCTCTATTCTCAATAATGGCATTAACAGCTTTACATATCTCTGCATCGCTCACGCCTACGGCAATGATATTATGAGAATCGTGCGCAATACAAGACGCTAAAGCCCCCTGTTTTAATCCAAAGCCATTAATAAAAGCACAGGCAATAGGAGCATTACTATAGCGATTAACGACCGCCAATTTAAGAATATCACGCTCTAAATCTGGCATAAGACATCCATCTATAACCTTTGCATGCACCTCTAATTTTTTGGTGATCAACTCTCCATTAATTGCCTGAATGACTGGAATAAGGCCTTCTGTCCTCCGTACAACAAACTCCTCTTCTTTTTTTAAAGAAGTTTTAAAATGATTTAAAACCTCGTTTTGAGTAGAAGGAATCAGGCTTTTAGCATCCTGTGCCACTAATTCACCTTTGATGTAGGTCTTTAAAAGATTAAATTTTTGCAAATTGTCGACAACAATAAAATCAGCACTTTGCTGCACTTGTAAAAAGCCCACATCCAAATTGTAATGAAGAATGGGATTCAAACAAGCGCAACGCAAAACATCCATCGTATCATAGCCAAGCTTGATAGAGCGTTTGACCAATTCATTAATATGTCCTTTTACAAGATCATTGGGATGTTTATCATCGCTGCAAAACATCACTAAATCAGGATATGAGCCAATTAAAGAGTGAAGCGCTTCGTAATTTTTAGCAGCAGAGCCCTCTCTGATGATGATCTTCATACCATATTTAATCTTATCCAAAGCCTCTTCAAGTGTGTAGCACTCATGATCGGTTGAAATACCTGCAGAAATATAGCGGGCGGCATCCTCTCCTTTTAAACCCGGAGCATGGCCATCAATGGGCAATTTTAAATCTTTTGCAACCTGAATTTTATCCATCACAAGAGGATCGCGTGCCAAAACCCCTGGATAGTTCATCATCTCGCTCAAATACTTCAATTTGCATTCTTGAAATAGAGCGCGAATTTCGTGAGCAGTAATTGTAGCTCCTGCAGTTTCAAATTCTGTGGCAGGCACACAAGAGGGAGCGCCGAAATAGAAATGAAAGGGCACCTGATTGCCATTGTGCACCATGTAGCGCACACCTTCTATCCCCAAAACATTTCCTATTTCGTGAGGATCTGAAACTGTAGCCACAGTGCCGTGCGCCACAGCAAGCCTTGCAAACTCTGTTGGTACAAGCATAGAGCTCTCTACATGAACGTGGGCATCAATGAATCCGGGCAGAATAAAATGCGAAAAGATTTCTTTGGAGGAAGTGATCGAGGCTATCTTTCCATTACGCACAACGATTGTTCCCGGAAAGATCTTTCTTTCGATAAGATCTACAATATTTCCTGAAATAGAGAATTGTTCCATTATTTACTTTCTACCTTCTTTTCGCATTTGCTTAAAGGGCAACGCCCTGAAATATAAAGCCTAGGGCGCTGCCCTAGGCTTTATATTTCAGGGCGTTGCCCTGTACTTAGAGCTACCTGCTTTAGCCGTTATCCACGGCTATTCAAAAATCAACACGAAGACTATTCGTCACTGTCTATTGGCAATTGACAGATCACGTGCATCTCTTCTCTTTTGGGGCCTTTGTAATTTTTTGGAATATCGAAATGGGAATCCTCAATCACATCAAGATTCGTGATTTTTCGAACGTCAATCGTTTGATTTTTAGAAGTCTTAAACCATCCAGAAAAAATACCTTCTTTTTCACCCAGCTCTTGGTAAGCGTCTTTAAAGCGCTCTTCTCCATATTTAACTGAAACTTCTTTAACCAACTTTTCCTCTACCACATTCCCTTGAAGAACAGGTTTTTCTTCCCCGGTCACTCCAAAAGCATACGGCTCTATAATCAACATTTTAACTGTGATTTTAATTTCCTTTTCGCTGGTTTTTTCTTTATTTTCAACAATAATTTCAAGCCGTTTTTGATTAGAAATGGCATAACAGATAGGAGCATCTAAATAAGCTCTGTGACCTGCATTAAATAAAAGGCTAAATGGCCCAATGTTAAAACCAAACTCTTGAGCACTGATTGTTGAACTTAACAGTAAAGCCCCTAAGGTGATCGTTTTTAAAAATTTCATCCCTTCCTCCTGATAACATAATCGACACCTTGAACGTTCTTGTTGAAAAATATTAAAAAAAAATTTAAAACACAAGAGTCAAACTTACAGTTAACAGATAAAAAAACCGTAAGTCATTGATTTTAAGTTAACTAAATAAACAACTAATGATATTAGCTTTATACCCATGCTCTTTAAAATTTTAATCAGAAAAAATCATCGAATTGACAAATAATTATTTTTATTTAATAATTCAATTAACTAGGAAAATAAATTGTAACACTTAATATTTCACCCACTAAAAATATGGATAAAAAATCATAGGGAGGACGTTATGGATAGAATTTCAAATCGCACAGGTGTTGTTTTTCAAAGTGATCACGTACTTGAGCAAAAAGTTGAGGATGGCTCATGGACAATTAAAGAAGGGGGAGAGGCAAAAAACATTACCTGCAAGGCGAAATCATACGGCTCGTTTCGTGGATTCTTTTTAAAGCTTTTTGGCTTTGCGGTAAAAGTTGGTGATACATACTACAATTCTAAAAGTCTGGCAAAAAGAATGGCACAGGCAGTGCTTCATTCTTCTGTAGAATCAGAGAAACCAAGAGACCAACGAGATATAAAAAATATCGAGGTGATTTGGAAAAAAGCTTTAACAGAAATTAAAAGTTTAGGCAAAGAATTTGAAGTAGCTCAACTGACCGTTATTTATAACAACACCTTAGATACTGCCAAAGAACAATTTGACGAAAATGAGTTAGATGCAAAATATATTTTATTACAAAAAATTGATACTAAAGACGAATCGCTTCTTGCATTTCTTTTTGAAGCCGTAAACGGAGAAGAAGACAGCCCAAGCCTTATAGATGGATTAAACCATGCTTATGGTTATGAGCCATCTACAACTTTTGATAGTGAATATATTATAAAAGAAAATTGGTTTAAAGAAGAATGTTTAAAAAAAGATGATAACGGCATACATCAATTTGCTAAAGTATTCGAAGCAATTAATACCTTAGATGAGAACAATAAGACTCTTTTATTAGATATCTTAAGAGAGGTTAAAGATCTAGATCTTACCCAAAGTGCGATAAATAAAACACTAGCTAAAATTGGAAATGATCCCGAAAATTGGGATGATTCTCAAGCTAATTTTCATAGAGAACTCGTCTCTATTCTAAATTCATTAGAATAAGAACAAATTTACCTTCCTCTACATTATAGATCAGTTAAAGTCTTTAGATGAACAATCTAAAGACTTTTTTTATTCCCATATAAACCAAATTTCCTTCAAAAAAATCCACACAAAATAATTAAACTTTAGTATAACGGGCTTATAAACATAGGAGAAAATGATGGCTATAAGCTCCAAACGCCTTTACGTCATACTTACGTTCTGTTTTCTAGTCTTTGGACTACCCTGGGGACTGCCTTGTCTCCATGCCGTAACCCCCCTACCCAATCTTCTTCCCATTCACGAAGCTTTTGTCCCTAAATTCAGTGATCCCCTCCCCCTCACTATCATCGCAAAAGATCCGCCTCCTCCCCTCAATGAAACCATCGCCCCTCATATCCTATATGAAGATGGAATCTGGATTCCGGGCTATTGGGCTTATTTAGACGAGGCAAATGATTTTGCCTGGATTTGCGGTGTCTGGCGTCGCCCTCCTCCCGGTCAATACTGGATATCGGGATCCTGGGAGCATAGCAATCAGGGATGGATCTGGGCACGTGGATTTTGGAGCCCTCTCCCTCTAGAACAACTTCAATATATTGCAAAAGCACCACCTGCCAGCATATCCGATAATATCCCCTTATCTCCGGGCAGCTCTTATTTCTGGGCGCCTGGGTACTGGAATTATTCAGCAGGCACACAAAACTATAGCTGGTTAACTGGTAAATGGGAGCCATCGAATCCTGACTGGATTTTAGCGCCCGCTACCTATATTTGGCGTCCAAATGGATTTATCTTTGTCCCCGCTTACTGGGATTTACCTTTAGAAGAACGAGGAAGCGCCTATTCCTGCCAGGGAGATGAACCCTACGCCATTATAGAAATTCCCCTACTTATCGAAAGACTCTTCTTTTGCTATCCCGACTATGTCACCTTTTATTGGCATTGGTGGCACTTCCATCCCCATTGGGTATGGGAGGGCTGCGGCTGCGTGCCGCCTTGGTGGGTCTGGCATGACTGGTGGTTTTTTAGCTGGTCCGATTCCTGGGGCTTGTGGTGGTGGTGGAGCCATCCCGGAGAATTTGCTCCCATCTGGCTCTCTTTAGAGTTAAGCTTAGAGATTGCCCCCCCTCCATTGCCTATTATTGACGCCTTTAAGAAATTATCAAAACCAAAATTTGATCTGAAATTAGGGGATAAGCCCTTATTGCCAAAGGGAACTTTTGGTAAAAAAGATCTCTCATTCCCTCATATCCCCAATGATATCACTCCCGGGGGCAAGATCACATTACCTGAGCAGCCAAAACCTCAAATGACTATCCCACCTCCCCCTCATGGTAGAGCGCAAACACCACAAAAACCTCAGGAAGAATATAGAGAGGATACTCCTCAAATAGACTATTATGAAGAAGTGCCTCAGGTAGAATACTATCCAACAGATAATTATATTCCACCTATTCGCTATCCATCCGGAAGACCTAATTACCCTAGACCACGCCCTCATCGTGATTGGGATGGTGATCGTGATCATGGGAAAGGAGATAGAAACCCCGATCGTGATCATGGAAAAGGCACTAAAAATCCTGATCACAACCGTGATTACGGAGACGGTTCCAAAACCTACCCCAAAACTCAAAATACATATCCTAGCGCAACTCAACCAAAAGAGGACACAAGAATCAGAGATAGGCGCAAAGATAACAATTTTCAACAACGTTCCAATCAGAAAGAGATTCAATCTGAAAGATTACAACGAAGAGAGAATCGACAAAAATTAAAAACAAATGTAAATCAAGACTCGTAGATATAACGTCAATACTCAAAGTTTGGAATTTATTTCAAACTTTGAGCATATACTCATATAAACTTTCTTTAAAAATTTGTGATATTTTTTTGGAGCAAATCGCTTCACTATATTTTTTAAATTATAGCAAGAAATAGATTTTTTCATTTTTTCAAATAAAAGATTTCTAATCAATCTTGCATTGTTTTTTGGAATGAATTTCCACACATGATACCGATTCATCAGAAGCTCAAAGAATTTAAGCCTTAGAAAACATGGTATCAGCATCACACTTGGATGCTCTTGCGAAGCTATAACCGGGTATTGCAACTTTTTTCCTTCCAAATACCAGCATGCAATTCTATTTGCCACATCTTCACCAAAAAAAAGAGGTGCATCTAACCACATATTAGCCCTCATATCCGCTTCCACATAATATCTACCGCAACCATCAAAAGCTTCTATACATGTAATATTTGTAAAACCATGTGCTCCCAATGCCTTTCCTATGGCTTGAAGCTCATTAAACACTTCTTCGTCCACACAAGAAAGAGAGCGATAGCTTCTTAAAGAAGAAGGCCCAAACTGATTTGAAATGACCTTTTCCATTTTTGAATAACTAAAGTGAATTAACTCCCCTTCTAAGTAGAGGGCCGACAAGTCAAGGTCTATTCCTTTGATTTTTTTTTGGACCAGTAAAGGTTTTAACCAAACCTCTTCATTCACAGCTTTTAAATCAGCAAGACTTTGACATTCATGGACCCCAAAACCACCTCCGGAAGCATCTATTTTTAATAAAACAGGATATCCTATCTGCTCGGCTGCAACCAAGGCTTCATCTATATTTGTTGCAATGCGATAGGCTGGAGTTTTAATGCCTTGGGTTGAAAAGAGATTAGAAAGGCCAATTTTAGAATGGACATGAGAAAAATTTTCCTCTTTTAAAACCGGAAGAAGTTTGAGTTTAATCTCATCGGAAAGATCCGATTGTACAATTTCCAACAACATCCCATCATCCCCAATAATCACCCACTCATACCCATTTTGACACTTTTGAGCAGCTCTATTAATTAAGGAGGCCTTCGATACGATTTCACAATCCCTAACAAAATGGCAGCTTTTCATAAGAGGCGAACTTGAAAGAACATCAATTATGAATCCTGCCCTTGATAACAATGCGGGTAAAAACCATAACAAATGGTCATCACGTCCAATAAGTAACACTTGCAAAGAGTTGCTCCAATTCGGTGAAACCCTGGCCTTAAGGCCGGGGTCTTTCAGCACCTTATTTTGGAGGGGGTTTGACCCCCCATCCAAAGATTTAAACATTCCTCCCCCTTAAGGGGGAGGTCTTCCTTATTTTTCATTGGATGAATCGATACGACTCTACCACTCATTTCCCTGAAAAATTTCTTCTTCCTGGCAGAAGTCTTCTTCCTGGTAACAGTCTTCTTCCTGGTAAAGATCTTCTTCCTGGTAAAGATCTTCTTCAATCCAACCAGATGAACAATCTTTTAAAAGCGCCTGTGGCGTAAAGTAGAAACGTTTAATAATGACTTCTACTTCATTTCCATCCATTGGAGGATTGCCATCCACTAACCACAAATTAATATGTACAGGGAGAGTGTGCTGAGGGATTCTGGTACTGTAATCTGGGGGTGTAAACAACCAAGACATAATAGGATAGGGATATGTTTTATAATGGCCATAACCGCTTTGAAAGAAGATTCGATTATTTTTCCACACAAAACCATGTGTGGAATAATTACCGCTTCCCAAAGAAAAGGTATAATCCAATGAGGTCTCATTTGGACCTAAAATATTAGGCCACACACTATAGGAAGCGTTAGATGCTCCAGAAGAAGTAGAACCCCATCTTGAAAATTCGATGTCAATCTCATTTGTTCCATCAGGTCCTGCCTCAGGATTTGGATAATTAAACAGTCCAAGAACAACATTAGGATCTAATGTATCCACATCACCTATGACATAAAACCAGTATTGACCAAAACCTAACCGAGTTGTTGTAGAAACTTCAGGACAGTACCACACCCCATTTACGTAAGTAATTTTTAGGTGCAAATAGCCATTGGAATCCACCCATGCATTATTGCTTGACCAATTATTTGGCCCCGGCCCCCCTGTTCCATTGCGCACATTCCACGTTAAATTGGAAAAAACCAACGTCTGCGCCTGTAAGCTTAGGGTACAAAGCAACATGAACACAAACCCTACAAATAAGACACACTTTTTGTGCATTGTTGACATACAAACCTCCTCTTTTCATAAGGTTAAAAACCACCCTATCAGACAACCAGAATCAATGTAAATGTTTTTTTATAAATTCAAGAGCGGAATGTTGGATGATGTAGCAGGAATGGAAAAGTTGGTGAAAAAACCAAGAGAGTTTGTTGAGGAATAACATCAAGATTTAATGAGCCTGTCAGTCAATGACAGGCTCTGTAGACCGATCTTCGATTTTTACAAAATTAAAAGCACCAATCGCCAAATCTATAGTTCACAGTGACACGTCCGACCCACACCGCATTGCTGTGGCCGAAGGTGAATGTAGAATCAGTGTTGGTAAATGTCTTATCGTAATTATTAAAGAAGAGACCCAAGGTTTCAGCTCCAATACTCCAGTTACTATCAAATTTTAATTCTGTACCAACGCCCCCAGTCCATCCCCATCGGGATTCACCATGTCGAAAGCTAATATCATTATCATTCCAATGCACGTCAAAGTGCGCAACAGCTGCACCTGCTGTGACATAAACAAGCGCATCACAGACTGTCAACCCTGCTCTGGCGCGAATAGTTGCAAACCAGTTCATTTCACTCTCAATAAAGCTGCCAGCATCTTCCGTGTCATTAGGATTATCTATTAAGCGTCTCTTGTTATTGGCCCAGTTCCAATCTCCTACAAGACCCACCACTTTGTTACCGCATTGCCAGTCGAAGCCGATCTGCGCTCCGGCAGTCGCATTTGTATCTATTGTTGACCAGCCTGAATTATCTGTAAGAAAGCCATCCAGGTCATTGCGATGAGCTATATGACTTAAAGCTCCTACGTTGCCCCCAACATAAAACCCTTCAAAAGGCTGCACACCACAAGGGTCGCACTCTACAGGACAGTAAAGTTGCCCTGCAGATAGCAGAGACATTGATAGGCTCCACATCGCAATCGCACATTTAAAAATATTTTTTTTCATTCTTCATTCCTCCATTTGAATTCCATTAATCAACATACTTTATTTTTTACTAAAATGAGTTTTTTGTAAAGATATACTCATACCACTCCAAAGACCTTATTCGGATTAATTCAAAGCCTTGGAATTGAACTTATTTGTTAAAGGGGCAATATTATTAATATGAACTCTTTAAAAATAATTGATCCTGTTTTTGCGTAGGTTGAGTTAAGAAAATACCATGTCTGGTAGGATGCAATTAAAAATTTAATTGCAAAGATGAGGTTCTAATGGATGATGTGATGTGCGTTCGAAAGTGGGGAGGATCGACAACGGATGGGATTTTAGATCCAACATGCCAGATCTTTCGCATTCCTGGAATGGAGGGATTAATTGGCTATCGGGCAGAAAATGAATGTGCGATTGTCTTTGGAGACCCTGTATGCCCTGAGGATCAAACAAAAAATTTAACGCAAGCCTTTCATGAACACTGCGCAAAAGAACATTTAAAGATCATCTATCTCATTGTTTCCGAAGAGTTTGCTTTGTGGTTGATCCAAAATGAATATTGCAAAACCATGATTGAATATGGAGAAGAGCTAGTTTTAGATCCCCATGAGGATCCCAGAAAAAAAACGGGAGTGAACGCAAGTCTTGTTAGGCGTAAAGTAAGACACGCTCTCCATGAGGGGGTTAGCGTTCAGGAGTATATTCCCTTTGATGATCGGATCGAAAAAGGAATTACCCTAGTAGGAGAGAAGTGGCTTGAGGCTAGGAAAGGACCTCAGATTCATTTTTCTCATGTGCATTCGTTTAATCATCGAGAAGGGAAAAGGTGGTTTTATGCCGAAAAAAATGGAGAAATCGTAGGAAGTGTGATCCTTAGCCGTCTTGAAAAACATCAAGGATGGCTTTTGAATCATCTGATGTTTACCCCGGAAGCACCTCATGGGGTTCCTGAGTTACTTGTAGTCACAGCGCTTGAAATCTTATCTCAAGAAGGCTGTAAATATGTAACTTTTGGAACGGTTCCGGCAAGAGCTCTCGGAGAGATCATTGGTCTTGGAACCTTTTTTAACTATCTTGCAAGAGGCGTTTATCACATAGCCAGCATCCTCTACCATTTAAATGGGAAGAAAAAATTTTGGGAAAAATTTCATCCGGAAAGTAAAAAAGCATTTCTTGCATTTAAAAATTCGCATATAGGTTTAAAAGAGATCATCGCATTAAAAAAAGCCCTCAATGCAACTATAAAATAGGCTTCTCAGATGAGGTCAACTATGATACAAGTTTATTTAGCGAATCGGCAAATTTTTTAATGTCTTTTGGACCAAATGGTGAGGTACCGCCTGTAATTGTGCCAGCATCATAGAGTACTTTCATGAAATCACGCATCGATAAAATGGAACGTATAGTATCCTCATTGTAAATTTCCCCTCTTGGATTAATAGCTCTGGCCTTTTTTTTCAAAACCTGCGCCGCCAATGGGATATCCGCTGTGATGACAATATCGTGCATTTCAACCAGATCAACAATATGTTGATCGGCTGCATCGAACCTTTTATCTACAACAGTCATTTTTATCAATTTGCTCTGCGGAATAAATTGATAAGAGTTTGCCACTAGGACAACGTTTATATTCAAGCGATGACTTATCTTAAAAATTAATTCCTTAACAGCTTTAGGGCAAGCATCCGCATCAATCCATATTGTATTAGGCCTATGTTTTGCCATCTTCTAGTCCTGTTGTCTCATCTAATAATTTGACATTCTACCAAAAAAATTCGATCCTGGTAAGGACATTAATGGTGTTGGCATGCTGCCAAGATTCACCGCCTAGTTGAAGATAACCTTTCAAACCCTCGCAAAAACATGTTGTAAAAGTAATAGCGTAGTCCAAACTGTACCTGTCCAGTTGATTGCCACAAATAGGAAAAGAATCGCCAAATTGCTGAAAACGACCGATCGTCGCATTTTTAGCGCTCGACCATAGTTGGTTCCAGGCAACATCAATGGATGTATCGATGGAATCACACAAATCACATTTTAAAAAATGTAAGCCAAGACGAGACCTCGCGGACATCCAATCGTGTTTATTGATTGTCAACTCCCATCCATTGGCTTGATTTTCATTAATACGCCCGCGCCAATTTTTTCCAATTTGAATACCCAAAAAGGGTTGAATAAGGCCATAATTAGATTCTAAATCAAATCCTACCTCCCCATAAGAGGCAAAAGTGTTAAAATTTTGTTTGTTATGCACTTTGTACTGTATCTCCCCCGCATTGATTGTACGTCTGGACCGATTTGAAGAATATCCGTAAACAAAGTCAAATAGCCCATAGAATGCGCTTGACTTATAGAGGCCATAAACGCTTGCAAATCCTGTATCACGATACGATTTTCCATCGCGATGCGCTACGTTATCATACTCATAGGAACCTGCTAGCCCAAATGTAAGAGCGGGGCAGAATGTTTTTTGGATGCCGCAAGTGATTTGATAGCTATCAAAGTTAACTTTATGGGCGGTGTCACCGTGTAAATTTGTGAAACCATAACCTACTTCTAGCCATGGAGTCCACCCATTGTAAGAAATTTCACATGGAGTGCAACGATCATAGCCTTCCACTAACGATCTTAATGGACCATATAAACGTCGAAGAAACCTGCTTGTAGAGATCTCTGTCACTAAAACATCATTGGTATATTGAAACCCTGAAAGACTCTCGAGCCCCCTCTGTGCTTCTGCTAGTGGCAAATTGGCAAGCGCTCCAATTAGTAGAGATTGTGCAACATTTGGGTCTACAATGTTATCAAGATTTGATGCAACACCAAACTGATTGCATTTTTCTGCAGCATTTAAAAGGGCTGACTGAAGGGTTAGATAAACGTTTTCTAGATCATATGTTAGAGTTGGATTGATGAAAGCCAATGAAGTGGCGCTAGTGAATGTCCCTGTCACACCTTCTTCAGCTGTCATAATAGTATAGGGTTGTTGAAATCTAAACGTGCCATCCGCAGAACTGACGATGACAGTGCCTCCATTAAGTGTAGCTGTTCCCGATACATCAATAAGGTCGCTTTGCCCAACTCCATTCACTTCGACAGCATAAGTTCCATTGTTATTGATATAATTCGCAACACTTAAGGTGCCGATGCTTTCTCCTGGAGAGACAACCCCCGTGTTCGTAAGTGTACCCCCGATAGTTGCGTTACCTTTTAATATGCCAAATTGATAATCGCAACGGCATCCCCTTGAACAGTATTTGTCCCGCTAAATATTCCACTGTTTGAAAGTGAAACCGTGACATCATCTCCAGCGGTAAATGATTGATCAAACTTTAATTGGCTAGCCCCTGTATTGGCTACTCCATTGTTCCCTGTCCCAGTCGTACTATCGTTACCTATATTGCTCGCTATGATATTTCCACCATTAGCAATTGTAAATGGTCCACTAGAGTGGAGATTGGAATTAATTGACCCACTAGAGCTCCCAGATAGGTTTCCAGCAAGTGTTGCACTATTTGAACTTGTGAGAATGGCGCTACCAGAAGTCCCTGTTGCTCCAACAAAAGAAATGAGATCTCCTGGAAAAGAACTATTGTTAGTGTTCGTGACAGTGATGGTGGGATTCGTATTGAAGCCTGTAATCCCGGCCCCGTTAAAAGTCAGCGTTTCGTTGTTAAGACTAAAATTAAAGATGGATGCATTGAAGGGAAAGTTGAAAGTAGAAATAGAAAAAGGTGCTAAATTTTCGGTTGGGTTGGTATCGATACCGGTAATGTTACTATTGAAGATCGCATCATCACTACTGCCTGGAACTGTATTAGAGCTCCAATTAGCAGGGTCGTTCATATCATTAGACCTCTTGCGTAATTAAGTTTTTATTTCAAAATTGTGAATTCCGGCAATCAA
>CALBHK010000107.1 GCA_937894565.1 uncultured Chlamydiae bacterium | reverse complement strand
CCGAAAAATGGGGTAATATGAATGTGGAAGCATTTGTGATTTCTCAAACGATGGGAGGCAATCAGCAGAGCTTACAACAGCCGGATATGCCGGGCGGAGGTACATCGGGAGGCGGAGGTGCAAGCTCCGATTTTTAAATTACCTTTCAGAATAATCAACAAATGGAGAACCCAAAACCGCCTGCGAAAATAGGCCTGTTTACCAGCACCTCATTGGTGGTTGGTAATATGATTGCGTCAGGCGTTTTTCTATTGCCTGCATCACTGGCAGCGTATGGAGGAATAGGATTGCTGGGCTGGATCGGTTCATCAGCAGGTGCTATCGTTCTCGCTCTCTTGTTCAGTAAGCTGAGCAAAAAAATTCCTAATGCGTTGGGTGGCCCTTATGCTTATACCCGCGCGGGCCTTGGAGATTTTGCTGGCTACTTAGTGGCGTGGGGCTACTGGATTTCAATATGGTGTACCAATGCAGCTATTGCCGTAGCATTTGTAAGTTACCTCACTGCATTTCTTCCAGCCCTTGCTATCAATAAAATTTTCAGCTTTCTTTCCTTGTCCGATGTGGCTAAATTCACCTCTCTTAATAGGGAAGGAGCAAAATGGGTTAAATCAGAAATTTTAATACGCGCCGAGAAATTTGGTTATGTTGGAAAAAATGAAAATGAAGCTAAGAAATATCTTGAAGAACTTTATAAAGAAGTGAAGTCGGTGTTTGAATTTTTCATCTGGGATTCAAGAACAACCACAGAACAATTTTTCTCCTTCAATGATGATGAGGGAGTTTTTAGCTTTGCCACAGTGAGGGCTGAAGAGAGTTTGGAAAAATTAATGCAGCTCAATCCAATGAATTTAATGAAAATATTAAAAAATAGAATTTATGGTGAAAATTACAAAACACTCAGGCAGTTTTTTGGCTCTGAAGCTTATCTAAAAGGGCAAGCAAATCAAAGAGATCCCTCTTTGCCTTTTAACTTTTATGCAACTAATTTTGGAGACGCAGCTCTTCAAAAAGCTATTTATTTTAAAGATGTTGGAATTGTGAGACTTTTATTAGAAAATGGAGCGGATCCAAATATCGGTCTTCCCACTACAGATGTTCCTGAAGAAATTCAGCAACTCATTCTAGCTCGCAGAGAGAAAGTAGATCTTGTCAATAAACTCTCCAATGCTATCAAAAACAAAAATTTAAGTGAAGTGAAGCGTTTGTTAGAATTAGGGGTCGATCCCAACGCAAAAGGAGCCTTACATACAGCTGCGAATAGGGGCTCTACTGAAATTGTCGAATTATTACTTGAACATGGAGCTCAAATTAATAGATTAGAAGGAGAAAAAACTCCTTTATTTTATGCCTGCGGGGATAAAAACAAAAAACCCAATATTGAAATAGTTCAACTGCTATTAGAAAAAGGAGCGGATCCCAATATAGGAGTTCTCTTACACAATGCTGCTCGAAACAACTACGTAGAAGTTGTAGTATTCCTTATAGAATTTGGAGCAGACGTCAATAAACTGATTAGCAGAAATTGCAGCGCCCTGCATTTTGCATGTGGATATGGGGACCCAGCTTATATACCTAATCTGAAAATCATCGAACTCTTATTACAAGCAGATAAAAAAATGATCAACCAAAAAAATTATGATGGAATGACGCCTCTTCAGATTATTTGCTTAGGTGGAAAACCCAATCTAGAAGTATTAAAACTCCTTCTAGAAAATGACGCTGACCCCAATACATTTTGTTATCGCAATGGTGAGTCTTGCACCCCTCTGGGGAATATTCTTAATAATTATGGTTCTCCAGAAATAATCAAATTGCTTATAGATAAGGGGGCTAGATTAACGGAAAAAAGCTCAATAAGGCTTGTTTTTTCTCTTGCCTGCGGCTATAAGGGCAACACACCAAATCTTGAATTAATTAAATATTTTTTAGACAAAGGGATAAATCCCAATTTTGATACAGACTATGACGGCAACACCCCTTTGCATGTTGCAGTACAAAATAATGCTATTGAAATAATAAAACTTCTTTTATCGAAAAAAGCAAAGATCAAACGTAACGATGCTTCTCAATCCCCTTTGTACTTTGCTTGTTTAAATGGCAACCCTACAGCCATTAAACTTTTACTGGAAAACGGGGCTAAACCCGATCTGCTTCTTTTGCTTCGTGCAGTCGAAAGCGGTTCCGTAGAAAGCGTTGCATTACTTTTAGAAAAAAATAAAAAGTTGATTAATGAAGCACGCAACGGAGTTACTCCTTTGCTTGCAGCCTGCTATACCCCACTAAATTATAAAGAAAACCCTCAAATGGTGAAATTTTTATTAGAAAACGGAGCTGATCCAAATATTCGTGATTATTTTGATGGGAAGTCTCCTCTTCAACGCAATGTACAGGGAAATGGCTCACCTGAAATTTTCAAACTGCTTATAGACTATGGCGCTAAGATTGAACTAAGTGATAAAGAGAGAAAAAAGGTACACTCCCCTCACAGGATAGCTAAGTATGAACTAAGTAAAGAAGAAAAAGAAAAAACGCTACTTCGTGCCTGTGGTGGTGAAGGTAATATACCCAATTTTGAAGTGGTAAAATACCTGTTAAGCAAGGGTGTGGATCCAAACTTTTCTAAAGGGGGCATCTCTCTTTTAGGGTTAGCAGCTTCCAATGGGTCTGCAGAAATCGTAAAACTCCTTCTCGAAAAAGAAAACAATTTTGAAAATTTCGAAAGTATAAAAAACGATCTCTTACATCTAGCGATTTCAAGCGGGTCCGAAGAGTTAATTCAATTCCTTTTAGAAAAAGGAGCAGGCCCCAGCGCTTATTTTAACTCTAACAACGATGAGAAAAGAACTCCTTTAAAACAAAATGTCCATATGAACGGTTCTCCAAAAATTTTTAAATTACTTGTGGACAAAGGGGCTGTAATTAATGAGTTAAGCGAAAGCCAAAAGTTGCATGCACTTCTTCTTGCCTGCGGTCATGCACGTCAGAAACCAAACATTGAGGTGGTTAAACTTCTTTTAGACAACGGAGTCGACCCAACCGAAGAGAAAGATGGCCTTAATGCTCTAATGGTGGCACAAAAAAATAATCTAACCGAAATTGTAGAACTTCTTAAAAATCATAAGTAGCATGCAAATCATCAAGAGAAGAAAAAGAAAAACAGGATAGCAAGATCGTTTCCCCAAATGCTTTGGGGGCCGGCAGGATAAAAACACTAGTTAACAAAAAAGCAATTGATTCTTTTACGTAAGGTGACTATTTAAGATTTTTCATGTCTAAAAAAACATTTAATTAATTTCTTTATCCTGCCGGCCCCCAAAGCATTTGGGGAGGCGATCCTACTATCCTGTTTTTTTTATTTCTGCCAACACTTTTATTTACACCCCAAAAGTATATAAAAAAAGATCGCTTTCCTATAATCTTATAGATTATAAAACCATATACGGACCATGAAAACTAAACATTGGGCTTTCATTCTCATCGCTCTACTCGTTTTTGCACCCTTCAGCACATGGATCGATCTGTCCATCTCAAATGTTTTTTATAGGGATGGGTTTTATCTCCAAGACTACCCCTTCTTTACCTTTTTCCATCAATATGGAGAATGGCCCGCTTTAATAGTGGGAGGTTTGGCTCTTATTTCTTTTACATGCAGCTTTATCCTTTCTTCTTTTCGCTCTACGCGTCAAATTTCTCTTTACCTCGTTCTTGTTCTTGTTGTAGGAGCTCTTCTTTTAGTGAATAGCACTCTCAAAAATCACTGGGGAAGACCAAGGCCCAAACAGACAGAAAACTATGGGGGTAATACCCCTTTTCGTCCTTTTTATTCCCCTGATTTTCATCACAATTCCCATAAAGCTCACGATAACCACAAATCATTTCCATCTGGTCATGCTGCGATGGGGTTTTATTTTTATGCCCTTGTTGTCATCGGCAGAAAACGCCGCCAAAAAGCCCTCTTTTTTTCTGGCATAGCTCTAACTCTTCTGCTTGGAGGAGCTCTCTCCCTCACTCGCATCGCACAAGGAGGGCACTATTTTAGCGACACCCTCTTTTCTGCGCTGATCATGATCGCCACAGCAGAAGGACTCAGCTACCTTATCCCCATTCCCAAACAAGACAAACCATGATAGAGCTCACTCCCAAACAGAGAGAGATTTTGGACTATATTAAACAATTTATAGACACTCACCGCTTTTCTCCCAGTTATCGAGAGATCATGCACCATTTTCAATACAAATCGATCGGCACAGTTTATAATCTGCTTAAAACCTTAAAAGAACGTGGCCATTTAGCTCCTATATCAGGAGGAAGACGCGCTCTAACCATCCAATCTAAAGTATTAAATGATTCTCAAACCCTGATTCCTCTCATTGGCACTCTAAGCGGAGTCAATGGCATCACCACATTTACTCATTTTGACTCCCTCTCTGTTCCTATCTCTTATATTCAAGATCCTCTCTCCACTTACCTGTTGCGCATAGAGGGAAATGATTTTTCTGAAGAGGGCATTTTAAATGGAGATCTCTTAGTAGTAGAGGGACGGGAAATGGCCAAAAATGGAGAAATCGTCATTGCTCTGCTCAATCAAACGGTCAGCCTTATTCGCAGTTACACCAAAGAAGAAGATCTTACCTTGCTCAAAAGTCGAAGCGGAAGCGATCCGATTCGTCTAGCTTCCCATTGCGTACTGATTCGCGGAATCCTTAAAGCATTAATTAGACAATTTTAATGAAAAAAATTTATCACCACTTAGGCACCATTGAATCTACGCAAACGCATGCCAAACAGCAACTTGCCTTTTTAGACCCTCAAGCCCTGACCATTTTTTCTGCAGATAGCCAAACAAAGGGAAGGGGAAGGTTTGAGCGCCCCTGGCACTCTCCTCCTAATGTAAATCTCTATGTCACCTTCTGCTTTACCCTACCTCCAAATCATCCCCCTGCTCACAATATTACCCAAATAATAGCTCTATGCCTCTGTAAACTTTTGAAAAATATGGATGTTAAAATCAAATGGCCCAATGATCTCCTCTCCCAAAAGAAAAAAATAGGCGGCATCTTAAGCGAGCTTATCTCCACCCAACATCAGTGGATGCTTTGCGGAGTGGGGTTGAATATCAATGCAACAAGCGAAGAGCTTAAAAATATCGACCAAGCAGCAACCTCTATATTAGAACAAACAAATCAATTAACAGATCGTTCTATTTTATTAGATGAGTTAAGTGATTCGCTTATAGATATGTTAGCTATTTTTTTCAAAGAAGGATTTGCTCCCTTTTTGCAAGAGTATCGTGATTTCTGTCTGCATCAAATAGGAGATCTTATCTATTTTAATAAAGCGGAACCTATGCAGTTTAGGGGAATTGATACAGATGGGGCTCTATTAGTTCAAAATAAAGAGGGCAAGAAAGAGAAGCACTATAGCGGAACACTGGTTACTTGAGATTCAGAGAGTGAGAGATTCAGAGAGTGAGAGGTTCAGAGACTGAGAGGTTCAGAGACTGAGAGGTTCAGAGATTGAAAGATTAAAGGTGGTAGCGATAAGTTAACCGCAGAGCCGCAGAGTACGCTGAGCAAACGCGGAGGAAACTTTATTATATAGTATAGTGGTTTAAATTTTAAATCACTATATGGGCTACAAAATAAAAGATGCTTTAGGATCGAAGGTTTCTGAAAAGTTATTGACCATCCGAGAAATACCGTCCTTAAGTAGTTCGACATTAAAGTTGATTAATAGTCCTATTGGGTAACCAGTCAGCTTTAAATAGGAAAGAAGTTGTGCTTTATGAACTAAAGTTATAGATTCCACAGCCTTAATTTCAACTATAACCCTTCCTTGAACAAGCAAATCCAGACGATATGATTGATCGAGCCTTACTCCTTCATAGATTAGAGGCACCATTTTTTCTCGTTCCACTATTAGACCTGCCTTTTTCAACTCATAACAAAGACAAGTTAAATAAACTGATTCCAGCAATCCAGGACCCATCAAGCGATGAACCTTTATTGCAAAACCTATTATCTGACCGGTGATGGAATTTAAATCATTATTATCGTACATCATAGGCTCACAACAATAAATAAAGAAGTTATTTACTGTAAAGAAAAAAACCTCCCCCAAAAAACCCTCCCCAAAAAACCCTCCCCAAAAAAACCTCTGCGTTTCCTCTGCGTACTTTGCGGCTCTGCGGTTAATTCCCCCTCTCCTCCCTAAACCTCTTGATCTCCCAACCTCTTGATCTCCCAACCTCTTGCTTAAAAACTTTATATCCCCTATACTCCAGCTGTTCTAACAATAATTAGTTAAGGAGCAGGCACATAATGCCAACGATAAGCCAACTGATACGTAAAAACCGTTCGCCAAAAGTAAGAAAACGCAAATCTCCTGCGTTGAAGAAATGTCCACAACGCCGTGGAGTCTGTGTGCAAGTGAAAACCAAAACACCTAAAAAGCCAAACTCAGCACTACGTAAAGTCGCCTGGGTAAAACTTTCAACAGGTCAGGAAGTCATTGCCTATATAGGCGGTGAAGGTCATAACCTGCAAGAGCACAGCATCGTCCTAGTACGTGGAGGCCGAGTGCCCGATCTACCAGGTGTGCGTTACCACATCGTCCGAGGAGCGCTTGACTGCGCAGCCGTTCAAGGACGCATGAAATCCAGATCCAAATATGGGGCAAAACGTCCTAAGAAGTAACACTAGGAGATCTTATATAGATTTCCTGGTTCGTGATCAGCGCTCTCTTTTTCAATAGACCAAAGAGCGCTCATCACGCACAAATTATCTAAGAAAGTTCCACTTTTTTAGAAAATTAGGTGAATCCATTTGGACCCTCACTATCAAATATAAAAGAAAGTCAATGTAGAGGAAACCATGTCAAGAAGACACAGTGCAGAACAACGTGAGACAGCACCAGATCCCCGTTTTAAGAGCGAGGTTCTTGCTAAATTTATTAACCGCGTCATGAAACAAGGTAAAAAATCGATCGCCCGCAGCATTGTTTACGATGCGCTTGAGAAATTTACCAAAATCACTAACGTACCCGACACACTAGAAGCCTTTTTAGAAGCCTTAGAAAATGCTAAGCCTAATTTAGAGGTAAAATCCCGCCGTATCGGAGGAGCTACCTACCAAGTTCCAGTAGAAATCAGCAATAGCCGTCGTACATCAATGGCGATGAAATGGATCATCACTTTCTCCAGAGCAAAAGCCGGAAGAGCCATGAAAGATGCCCTTGCCCAAGAATTAGCTGACTGTTACAACAAACAGGGTTCAACAATCAAAAAACGTGAAGACACTCATAAAATGGCAGAGGCTAATAAAGCCTTCGCTCATTATAAGTGGTAAAGGGAGATCCATCTATGACTAAAAGAGGCCGTGAAGATCTACAAAAGGTCAGAAACATCGGGATCATGGCGCACATCGACGCGGGGAAAACCACGACGACTGAGCGCATTCTTTATTATACCGGAGTGGTTCATAAAATTGGTGAAGTGCATGAAGGCGCTGCCACAATGGACTGGATGGAACAAGAGCAAGAACGTGGCATCACCATTACTTCAGCCGCCACGACAGTGTTCTGGAAAGGGGCAAAAATCAACATCATCGACACTCCGGGACACGTTGACTTCACAATTGAAGTAGAACGCTCTCTTCGTGTGTTAGATGGTGCAGTAGCCGTTTTTTGTTCAGTGTCCGGAGTTGAGCCTCAATCAGAAACTGTTTGGAGACAAGCAGATAAATACGGTGTACCTCGTATCGCCTTCGTTAACAAAATGGACCGCACAGGTGCTGATTTCTTTGATGCTGTGCAAACGATGAAAGATAAACTGCATGCCAATGCGATTCCCGTTCATTGCCCCATCGGTGCTGAAGGGAACTTTAGAGGGATGGTGGACCTTGTTTCCATGAAAGCTCTTATCTTTGATGATGAATCATTAGGAGCTAAGTGGGTAGAAGAAGAGATCCCAGCTGACTTATTGGAAAAATGCAAAGAAATGCGCTCTAACCTCATTGATGAATTAGCGACTATTGATGAAAATAATGAAGAATTCATGATGAAGGCGTTGGAAAATCCTGATGATCTGACTATCGACGAACTGAATGCTGTCATCCGCAAAGGGGTTATTGAAAATAAATTCAATCCCGTTCTATGCGGCTCAGCCTTTAAAAATAAAGGTGTGCAGCAGCTTCTGGATGCGGTAGTGAATTGGATGCCCTCCCCCGTTGATCGCCGCGCTCTTACAGGCCACTTAATGGATTCTGATGAGACAGTCGAAGTGGTTGCAGATGATGGCTCTTCTTTTGCAGGACTCGCTTTTAAAGTGATGACAGACCCTTATGTGGGCCGTTTAACTTATGTACGTATTTATAGAGGGATCCTCAAAAAAGGCGACAACCTCACCAATACAACAAAAGACAAAAAAGAACGCATCTCCCGCCTCATCGAAATGCACGCTAACCAGCGTAAAGAACTAGATGAAGCAGGATCTGGCGATATCGTGGCTTGCGTCGGCCTTAAAAACACGACAACGGGCGACACTTTGTGCGATCCAGACAATGAGATTGTTTTAGAAAAGATGGACTTCCCTGAGCCCGTGATCAGCATGGCCATCGAACCCAAATCTAAACAAGACCAAGAAAAACTTTCTAAAGCTTTAAGCTCTCTTTCTGAAGAAGATCCTACTTTCCGTGTTTCTACTAACGAAGAAACAGGGCAGACGATCATTGCCGGAATGGGTGAGTTGCACCTGGAAATCCTAGTAGACCGCATGAAACGCGAATTCAAAGTTGAAGCCAATGTAGGTAAACCTGAAGTCGCTTATCGAGAAACCATCACAATTCCTTGCGTTGCTAAAACCAAATACGTCAAGCAATCTGGCGGCCGTGGTCAATATGCGCACGTCGAATTGGAAATTGAACCGCGCGAGAAGGGAAGCGGTAACGAAGTTGTTAACGAAATTGTCGGCGGAACAATTCCTAAAGAATACATTCCTGCAGTCATTAAAGGGATCCATGAAGGACTTGCCACAGGTGTTGTGGCCGGTTACCCACTTGTGGATGTCAAAGTAAAAATCGTCTTTGGTTCTTTTCACGACGTCGACTCCAACGAGATGGCCTTTAAAATCTGTGCGGCAATGGCTATACGCGAAGGCTGCAAAAAAGGTAATGCGATCCTATTGGAACCGATCATGTCTGTTGAAGTTTCTACTCCGGAAGCTGCAGTGGGAGATGTCATCGGCGACTTAAATAAACGCCGTGGACAAATCCTTGGACAAGACATACATAAAGGAGCTGTCATTGTTAAATCTTTTGTACCGCTCAGCGAGATGTTTGGTTACTCTACCGTCTTACGCTCAGCCACATCAGGTAGGGCTGCCTACACGATGACACCTGGCCACTTTGAACGTGTGCCAACCAAAATTCAAGAAGAAATTACTAAGCGATAAGGAAAAATATACCATGGCAAAAACCGATAAAACCGGAAAAAAACAGCGGCAGAAAATTCGCATTCGCCTTAAGGGTTACGATCAGCGTCTTTTAGACCGCTCTACTGCAGACATTGTAGAAACAGCTATCCGTACGGGTGCAACTGTTGTGGGACCTATTCCACTACCCACTAAATGTGAAAAATATATTGTTTTAAGTTCTCCACACGTGGACCGTAAAGCTCGTGAACAGTTTGAGATCCGTACCCATAAGCGTATGATCGATATCCTCGATCCAACAGGAAAAACAGTAGAAGCCCTTAAAGAGCTTAACCTGCCTGCTGGTGTGGACATCAACATCAAAGCTGCTTAATCGAAAGATATAGACAGAAAAACAAGACAGAGGCGCTAACTTCGGTTAGCGCCTCTATCTTTTATATTTTGTTTAAAAAAACAGGATAAAAGAAGAACAAAAAAAAGAAGAATGACAGGATAGGCAGGCATACGCATCAGGCTAACTCTTGCAGCCCTTCAG
>CALBHK010000106.1 GCA_937894565.1 uncultured Chlamydiae bacterium | reverse complement strand
TTTAGATGGCCACTATATCTGGGCACGCACCCCTATTTCTTTTATCAACTCTCTCCCCCGAGAACAATCTTTTGGCTGGGATTTTATAGGATTTATAGGATGCTCTTTGTTTGCCAGCAGGTTTTGGGTGCAGTGTTATCTATCTGAAATAAAGCAAAAAAGCTATGTAGGCGCCTCTTTTTGGTGGCTCAGTTTAACCGGCGCTATTTTAATGATCCTCTACTTTGCACGCCTGCGCGATCTTGTCAACCTCGTAGGGCCTCTTCTTGGCATTCTTCCTTACGTACGCAATTTAATGTTAATGCGAAAAACCAAAGCAGATCTCCTTCATGAATCTTAAAGGGCACCATTATTTTATTTTAGCAGCAGAACCTAGTGCTGACACATTAGGAGCACAACTCATCGATGCTCTTAAAGAAAAAGAGACTAGCCCTTCAAGTTGTTTGAGTGTGTATGAAGGAATAGGAGGGCCTCAGATGGAACAGAGAGGCTTAACTTCCCTGCTTCCTTTTAAACAATTTCAGATTATGGGGTTTGGAGAGATTTTAAAATCACTTCCACGCTTATGGCAGCAAATGCGTACTCTCACGCGCCACATTCTTATCCACTCTCCTGACGCTGTGGTCCTTATCGACTATCCAGGCTTTAATTTAAGATTGGCCCATCGCTTAAAAAAACAAGGTTATAAAGGAAAAATCATCTTTTACGTCTGTCCGACCATCTGGGCCTGGGGAAGTGGACGCAAACAAAAACTTGTGGAAGATGTCGATTATTTAATGACCATCTTCCCCTTTGAACCCGCCCTATTTAAAGATACTGCTTTACAAGTAGAGTATGTGGGGCATCCTCTGATTCAAAAAATCCAAAATCATGTCTATGATAGCGAGTGGGCTATTTCCTGTGGGATTAATCCAACGCAACCCTTAATTGCACTCTTTCCGGGAAGCCGCCAAAGTGAAATTCAACGCAATCTTCCAAGGCAGTTAGAGGCTGCTAGGCTCATTAAACAAATAGATCCCTCCATCACCATTGCAATCAGTGCGGCTAGCTCCATTCAACTCCCTCCTCATCCCTATATCACTGTGCCACAAAAATACACCTACGAGCTCATGCGCGCAGCGCGCACCCGGGCGTGGCCCAGGTCAATCTCTTTGGTCCACGAAAACTTCAGGCC
>CALBHK010000105.1 GCA_937894565.1 uncultured Chlamydiae bacterium | reverse complement strand
TTCATGCTGCATAAGAGTTTTATAAAAGTTCTTATGATAAAGTTCTATTTCGCTGCCCTTGATTCTGTCGAAAAATAATTGAACGCTGTTCAAAATGCTCATAATTTCTTTAATCCCGTCGAACCTTAAAATGTCGTCATCTTTGTGAATATCAACATCTAAGCTCTCTAGATCCTCAATGAAACATTTAATCGCACGTCGAGAATACAGAAGGATCATTTGCGACTTGCCATCAACGGTCTTTTCTTGATCGTAACTAAAATTTTTGATGTTTCTTTCGACGAACATATAAAGTTCGTGAAGTTGATCTAACTCGTGCCTTAGTTGCTCCTTCGTGTTTTCTTTTTCGATTTGCTGATGAAGGATTCTATTCGCATCAATCTGGGCTTTCAGCGCTAAAAACAGAACTACTGAACCTAGTATCTGTACGAATGGGTTCGAAATACCTCCAAAAGCATCTCCTATTTCGCCATAACCTTTCAAATATTGCAGCGGAAGAAGAGGTGCAAACAAAGGGATAAGCAGGCAAGCCGCACCACCAATGACTATGACCCAGAAAGCTATTTTGGTAACAGGAGAGTTATAGATATTCATTTTTACACCTTTTCAGAATTTTCTTTTCTGTACGCGCTAGGAGTTTTGCCAATTTTTTTCTTAAACAACTTTTGAAAGTGTTCATGTGCCGGATACCCAATGGCTTCACTCACTTCGGGAACAGACTTACCGGATTCTTTAAGCAGCTGCTTTGCTTTTTCAAGCCGACAATAGGTTAAATAATCAAGAGGTGTCATGCCTGACAGCTCCTTAAATTTGACGCTGTAGTTCGTACGCGACATCCCCGCAATCCCGGCGAGATCGTCAAGACCCCATTTTTTATCGAGACTATGATGAATAGCTTCCAAGGTTTTGCTGAGTTGCGGATTTTCGATCAGTTTGAAGAATCCAGCATTTTTATTGGATTTGTACATGTGGATTCTTAACGCTTGCACGAAGATAATTTCGGTCAGCTTTCTGACTAACGTGTTGCTTCCAGGAAGCCCTGATTTTGCTTCCTGCTCTATAATACTTAAAAGCATGGCAAGCCAAGGCGAGTGGGAGTTATCAGCACTCTTGATATGCACGACATTTGGCAGCGAATTTAAGAATGGATGATCGGGTCCGCCATTAAAACAAAAATGTCCGCAAACGACGTTGGCTTTGAGCTTGCTCTGATCACCGTATTCCAAAACTTGAGCTTCGGTGAGGTTGGCTTTAGCTCTAAATTCGACCGCAGGCTCGGCCTTGATTTTTGGTGCACTGGCCATGGTGTGCTCCATCCCTTTGAAAAAGATCAAAATATCGCCCTGCTCCGCCAATGCTTTAAGTTTAAGTTTTGGCACCTCATACCAAAACTCGCCATGAGTCACGATGTGAAATCTCGCTAGATTCTCTTCCTGCGGGAGGCTGATGCCCCAGTCTCCCGCAAATGAGGTTCTATACCAGTAGCTGCTAGTAAGCTCTACCTTATCTAAAATTTCACTGAGAACATCCATATATAGCTCCTACGTAAACTGTCCAATAGGTCATGTTATACGAACTATTGAACATATTATATCTATTTTACATGCTGTAAAGTCAGTCTAATCAGTAAGTGGATGAAAACTAAGGAGGCTTTATGAAACTAGATTATGTGATCGTTGCCGGAGGGTGTTTTTGGGGTCTCGAAGACCTCCTTAGGAGTCTGGACGGTGTGACGTCAACGAAGGTGGGCTACTCTGGCGGAGATTTTGATGATCCTACCTACGCCGATATTATAACAGGGAAAACGGGGCACGCCGAAGCGGTTCGCGTGGAATACGACCAAGACGAAATATCTCTCGAAGAGATTCTACATTACTTTTTCAAAATCCATGATCCGACTACGAAGAATCGCCAAGGAAATGATGTTGGCACTTCGTATCGCTCGGCAGCGTTCTATCGTGACGATGCACAGAAAGCGATTATCGAAAACGTGATTGATGAGGTCAATGAGATCGGTCGCTTCGAGAATCCCGTGGTCACGACGGTAGCCTTGGAAAAAGAGTTTTATGACGCTGAGGAGTATCACCAAAACTATTTGAAGAAGAATCCCCACGGGTACACGTGCCATTTTGAGAGAGATTAAACCATGAATCAAACGAAAGAGCTCTGTACACGACAAATTTCACAGAACCCTTATCCTATCAGGCTTCTGCCTTCTTAAAATTGCCAAAATTTCCTTAAACTCTTCTTTTTTCCCAAAAC
>CALBHK010000104.1 GCA_937894565.1 uncultured Chlamydiae bacterium | reverse complement strand
CTATGGAGATTTAACGGATGAGGAATTTTTTTATCCCATCATTCCCAGTCACCGCGTGATTGTTTTACAGCTGTTGGGGGGGGGTTATCTACTCAAAAAAGGGATTCTCAGCTATAAGGTGGAGGTGTACGGTGATGGACAATTGCTGGATATGGTCCATCATCAACTCTGGGCAGACGTGATCAAACTCGGAGCGGAATAGAGGAAGAAGAGAGGGAGGGAAGGGAAAGAAAAGAGATAGGGTAGGAGGGAGGAAAAGAAAAAAGGAGTTAACCGCAGAGCCGCAAAGTACGCTGAGGAAACGCAGAGAGGAAAAAAAGGAAAGGGTAATGAAGTTTTGGAATGAATAGTTTTAAAGGCGGAATGTCGGTTTAAAAAACGAATAATTTTTTTTATGTTTTTCATCTTCTTTTTTCCTCTCTGCGTTTCCTCAGCGTACTTTGCGGCTCTGCGGTTAACTCCTCTTCTCTTTCCCTTCCCTCTCTTACCCTCTCTCCTTCTTCTTCCTCCAACTCTGATTGCTTATTTTTGTTGCAATTTTATTGGAAATCGGAAAAATAGGGGTTGAAAAGATTGAAGCCTCTGTGGTATAAACGACCGTAAATTCTGTTTAAATATAGGAAGTTATGAGAACGATTAAAAGTGAACGATTAAAAAAACTAGAGTCCGAACTGATTGATCTTGAGCGTTGGCTTAATATGAATTTAGTTCCCAAAAAAGACATTCCTAAACATAAAGAAGAGATCAAGCTGACTAAAGAAAAAATTGAAGAAGAAAAACAACGCCTTCAATTCTTAAAAGAAAGCGGCGATTTAGACGAATATGCAGTCCCCAAACGTCCTAGTCCTCGTGCTTATACGGATATGCCTTCTATGCCTGATGTCGACTCTCGTACCAGTCACGATAGTCTTACAGATGGGGGAGTGGATACAGAATCTGCAGGAGCTGAAGAAGAGGAAGAGGAAGAGGAAGAAGAGGACGATGAGAAAGAAGATGATGCCGATAATCAAACTGATGCTGAGATGGAAGATGATGAATCCTACTTTAGCGATCGCAATCGCTGGAAACGAGGCGGACGTAGTGGTGGCATCTTAGATCCTGATGCCAATGAGTGGTAAGGCAGACTATTCCCTTTACATCCACATCCCATTCTGCAAAAAAAAATGTGATTACTGTCATTTTTATGTTTTGCCAGATCATGATGAATCCAAAGATCAGCTTCTCAAAGCTCTTAAACAACATTGGAATCTCTGGGATCAGCATTTAGATGGTGCTCCAATCAAAACGCTCTATTTTGGAGGAGGAACCCCTTCTCTTTTTGGAGCCCATCGCATTGGCGAGTTGATCGATTGGGTAAGCAAGCGTCTTGCCCCCAATTGCGAAATCTCTTTGGAGGCTAACCCCGATCAGTTTACTGACATACAATCCTTTAGAAAGGCAGGGGTTAACCGTTTAAGCATAGGGGTGCAAACCCTGGATGAGGCTCTTTTGCCTCCTTTGGGCCGCACGCATACAGCCACTCAAGCTATAAAAACCGTTGAAGAGGCGGCTCGCTATTTTCAAAATATTACAATTGATCTTATGTATGATCTACCCCATCAAACCTTAGAGAGTTGGAATTCTACATTAGAACAAGCTCTAAACCTTCCCATTCAGCACATTTCTCTGTATAATTTAATTTTAGAACCAGAATCTCTGTTTTACAAAAAGAAAAAAGAGATCTCTCTTTTAATGCCTGTAGAAGAAATAAGCGCCGAAATGTATTGTGCAGCAATTGAGAAAACGCACTCCAAAGGCTTTGAACAGTATGAAATTTCAGCCTTTGCTAAAGCCGGCTATACATCTAAACATAATACCGTGTATTGGAAAGGGGAGCCTTTTTTAGGATTAGGGCCTTCTGCATTTAGCTACTTAGAGGGAAAACGGTTTCGACAGCATCGCAACCTGAAAAAATATTGTGAAAGTGTGAAGAGCCAAGAAAAAACAATTGATTTTGAAGAGCAGTTAGATGTGCAAGCAGCAAAAAGAGAATTATTAATTGTAGGTTTGCGTATGATGGAAGGAATTGATCTCCTTGATTTTCCATCTTTATCCCATGAAAATATAAAGGAGATCGATCAGCTCATTGAAGATGGACTCTTAAAACAGAACTCTTATAGATTGCAAATCACAGATAGGGGTAAACTGTTTTATGACACAATAGCCAGGCGCTTAATATAATTTACATAAAAAATTAATAAGAAATTGTTTGCTTTAACTTATTAAAGTAGTAATATGTCTAATGTGTGTTAAAAATAACGCAGTTAAAAAAAGGATAAATAAAATGTATAATAATTTCTCAAGTATGTACCCTTCACCAAAAGATTATGAACCACGTTACATCCCGGATTATGTTCCACATAGTTATGTTGAACCAGATCCAATAAAAGAAAAAGTTTCTGATCTTTCTAATGAGATTCTCAGTATAGAGGAAAACGACACCCCCACCTACAACCCCAGCTACAACCCCAGCTACAACCCCAATTACTCTGATGATAGTCAAGAAATTTCTGATTTTTCTTATAAAGTTATCAGCAATAATATCATCAATAGCTATGAAAATAATATT
>CALBHK010000103.1 GCA_937894565.1 uncultured Chlamydiae bacterium | reverse complement strand
AAGGCATGAGTGAAGATGAAAATTTTGATGCAGAACCGACGTGGTCAAAAACCAAATCTTCAATCACGTTCGGTATAGCTGATTCTTCCCACGTCCACGTATTTCTGACGTGGTCACTGGCTGCAATGCCTTTAGCGTGGATAAATTACTTGTTGTATCCAAGTGAAAAATAATTTAGTATGAGAAAAAAGCCAAGGAGAAAGCGATGGTTGATCAAAACAAAAAAGATGAAAAAGAGGTTTCTGGATTATCTCAGGAAGGGCGTGAGAAAATTGAAAAAATTTATAAATTTGCACGTACGAATACGATGGATATGATTGCTTATGTGATTCTTTTTCTGGGAATTGTCGTTTTATTCATTAATGCCATATGGGGCGGCTTGATGGTAGGCATTGTGGGAGGTTTTTACTTCGCTCAAGAGTTGCTAAAAAGAGTTTATGGGATTAATGAATTTGTGGAAGACGAAGGATTGATTCGCTCTTTGATTTTTGGTGGTGTTTTATTGGGATTGGCAATTAAAGCTTTTTGGATTTTTGTGGGCTTAGCTATTGGCATGGGCATTGCTAAACTCTTTAACCGCACATAAGCAAAGCTAATCACGCAAGAGGTCTAATGAGATATTTTTGGATTTTTTTGTTTCTAATGGTTCAGTGGGGAACCATTCAGGCAGAAGAAAAAGGTGCTTCTAGAGGATTTCTTCGTCCTCTTGTTACCATTTCTTTTGACGATGGATGGATTTCTCAATATCAAGAAGCGTTGCCGCTTTTAGAGCGGTATAAAATGCCCTCTACTTTCTATATTCTTACGGGTTCGGTAGATAAACCCGGGTATATGACAAGCAAGCAAATTCTTGCTCTTGAAAAAGCAGGTCATGAAATTGCCGCTCACACAGTGAACCATCCCGATTTAAATACGTTGCCATTATCTCAAGCGGAAGTGGAAATTTCTGATTCCAAGCAGTTTTTAGAAAAAATACTTGGTCATTCAGTTCTTAATTTTGCCGCCCCATATGGCAGCGCTTCTTATCAAGTAATACAGGTAGTTAAAAAATATTTTAAATCTAATCGCGTTACAAGCTCTGGAGCCAATACAAAGAATACGCTTGATTTATTTAGAATAAAGGCTTTAGCGGTTTCTGCTTCGATGCCTTTAGATACTGTTGTGCGTTTTTTGGATGAAGCTGTTAAAAATCACACTTGGGCCGTGTTGATCTATCATCAAATTGATGTTTCGGCTTCTCAGATGAGTATTTCTCATGAGGAGTTTGAGAGCCATTTAAAAGAAATTCAAAAACGTAATTTAACAGTTGTGAGCATCCAGAAAGCATTGGAAGAAGTTGTGCCTCAAATTGAGCTTAAACATGAGTAAAGTATTTTTTTGTATTTTTGGTCTGCTTTTTTTGTTTTTTATCTTATTTTTTTTGTGGAAGCCAAAGGAAGAAAAATTACCTTCAAAGGGCTTTTCTTATCTTTCTGCGCAAGATTATGTCCATGCGAAAGAGGTTTTTGAAGATCTGCTTAAAAAAGATCCTCACAATGTGGAAGCATTAACCGGGCTTGGTCGTATTGCTGCGCTAAATCAAGATCCCATTTTAGCTGAGCAGTATTATCAGAAAGCGCTCTCTTTTGAACCTCAAAATTTTGATGCCTTGACTTTTTTGGGCGCTCTCAGAATAACACAAAAGCGTTATGCAGAAGCAGAAAAAATTTATGATTCTTTAAATGAGCGCCTGCCCAACCAATTATGGATTGAAGATGCTTTGCGTGTGGCTAGAGCTGCTCAACCTCGTGATAAGCAGGTAAGTGAAATAGAGACAAATCAATTAGTAGAGAAGGCCCAGGAATTTGAAAAAAAGAAGCTCTATGTAGAGGCGCTTGAATCTTACAAAAAATTATCAGATGAATACCCGAATAATTTCGATTACTACATTTCTTTAGGTCAGCTATATGAGAATTTAAAAAGACATAAAGAGGCAACTGCCAGCTATGAGAAAGCTTTAAAGCTGTATCCAAGAAATCAGAATATTCGTTTAGCTCTGGGTTTTAGCAATCTTTAT
The DNA here is from genome assembly GCA_937894565.1 of uncultured Chlamydiae bacterium. Classification (GTDB taxonomy): domain Bacteria; phylum Chlamydiota; class Chlamydiia; order Chlamydiales; family CALBHK01; genus CALBHK01. The sequence continues at coordinate 551 of CALBHK010000103.1, read as the reverse complement.
GATCAGGACTATGTAAAGGCTCAAGAGGCTTTCGAATCCCTTTTAAAAGAAAATCCGTACGAGCCTAGCGCATTGGCTGGAATAGGACGCATTAAAATCATGACGGGTAAAGATGCTGAAGGTGAGCAGTACTATAAAAAAGCACTTGATATTGATTCAAACAATATTAAAGCTTTAATATTTTTTGCTCAGCTCTATCAAAAGAAAAAAATGTATAAGGAAGCGCGCATGCTTTATGAGCGTTTAATTGAGATCATTCCGGACGATCCTGATGTTCAAGAGGGATTGAAGCGAATTCAGGGATTATAAAAAAAACAGGATAAGCAAACACACCCAATCTAACTCACAGGATGTTCATAACATTTTCAATTTTAGAAATTTAAACAAGATTAACAGGATCGGCAGGATCGGCTATCGCCGGGTCGAGTAGCCCAGAAGTGAAATTCTTCCGGGCTACTCGACCCGCCCCCCAAAGCATTTGGGGAGGCGATCCTCTCCATCCCATACGCATCAGGCTAACTCTTGCAGTCCTTCAGACTGCGATATCTAAC
>CALBHK010000102.1 GCA_937894565.1 uncultured Chlamydiae bacterium | reverse complement strand
ATGCGGTTAAAAAACAAGAGTTTGGTTTTGTGTTAGAGGTGACTAAATATGCAGCACAACAAGCCTTAAAAAACGTAGGCACAGCGTTTAAACGGTTTTTTAATGGTGAAGCTGCGTATCCGCAATTTCATAAAAAACATCATCACGACTCATTTTACATAGGCAACGACCAATTTAAAGTCAAAGACAAACAGGTATGGATACCGAATTTGGGTTGGGTGAGATTAAAAGAAGCGTTTAAATATCAAGGGAAAGGCAAAATAAACAATGCCGTCATCAGCCGACAGGCGGATAGATGGTTTGTGAGTATATCGGTGAGTGTAGAACAAAAGCCACCACGCCAAGCAGTCGAGAAACAAGACTGTGTGGGTGTGGATTTGGGAATTAGTCGCTTAGCGACCTGTTCGGATGGTCATCAAGCGGATAATCCAAAGGCATTGTCTAAAAAGCTCAAAAAGTTAAAACGGTTAAGTCAAGCCTTAAGCCGCAAGGTTAAAGGCTCACACAATCGGCATAAAGCGAAAATGCAGTTATCTAAACTGCATCAACGGATAAAACACATTCGTCACGATGCTTTACACAAACTGTCTTACTATGTAACCACACGGTTTAACATGGTGGTTTTAGAAGATTTGAATGTACAAGGCATGATGAAGAATCGAAAATTATCGAGAGCGATTGCTGATGTGGGTTTTTATGAATTAAGGCGACAGGTCGAATACAAAGCCAAGTATTATGGGTCAAGGGTGGTGTATGCAGACCGTTTTTATCCGAGTTCTAAATTGTGTTCGGTGTGTGGTTTTAAGCATGAAGGCTTGACGTTAAAAGACCGTGAATGGGATTGTCCTGAGTGTGGCATTCACCATGATAGAGATGTAAATGCTGCCTTAAATTTAAGGCAGCTTGGTTTAGCAAAAATCGCCGCGAGTTCAACGGTGACCGCTTGTGGAGAGTTTGGCTCTGGCGTTTGATGGCAACATCAAACGTGAAACCAGCTCTATGAAGCAAGAAATAAGCATTAAATCTATAAAAAGTAGATTTGAGTAAGACTTGTGGAACGGTTCTAATTCTCATTGAATCGCCCTTAATGACATATGGTTTTATGTTGTTTTACAAGCGTGATGATGAAACTAGAAAAGGCAAACTACGTAAAAGAAAAAGCTCAATCTATGGCTTAGATATTTACCAAATGTCAGTTGTGCGAATTGACGATCGGTATTTAGCTGAACGTAACATACCGGGAGTGACAAACCTCTCAGGGAAAAATATTGCTTTGGTTGGTTGTGGAACTATTGGGGGCTTTCTGTCGGAAATGTTGATTAAAGCAGGGGCAGGAACATGCGGTGGGCAATTGACCTTGGTTGATCCTGATACCCTTTACCCTTCAAATATTGGACGCCATCGATTGGGCTTCCCTAATCTTTTCTCAAAAAAAGTCACTAGCATGGTCGATGAGTTGAAGCGGCTTGCTCCAGGCGTTAATGTGCGCCCTCTTCCTGTCGATATTAGACAAACCCGGTTGGATAAACTGGACTTACTGATAGATGCTACTGGTGAGGAAGCGTTGGGTCATTGGCTATGTCAGCATTATCTACCATATACCCCTATGCTTTCTGTATGGATTGAAGGGCCTGGGGTTGCTGTACGTGCATTACTACGCGTAAGCAATTCAGGCGCATGCTATCGCTGCTTATCAGAAAACAACCGTAAAGGATTATTAAAAACAGTCGTTGGCTCCTTGCCTACAGTATTAGCCGGCCAAGGATGCGAAGGACTATACGTGCCTTTCCCAGCATCTGTTTCTATCCAAGCGGCAAGCTTGGGGGCTGAAATGGCACTCAACTGGGCAAACTATATGCACACCCCTACACTTAGGACAAAGCTCATTGAGCAAAAGTACCAGCTCGCAACACCAGACTGTGATCCTCCAAGAAACCTGGATTGCCCAGCATGCCCTACATGAACTCATGGGCAACTTCCGACTTACGGATACTGATCAATTTTTCTGACGCTGTTTTAGAGACATTTTTAGAATACGTACAAGAAAAACCATCTGATCGTGAGGCTGGTGGACTATTGCTTGGCACTGTACATGGATCAAATATGATTATTACAGAGGCAACGATTCCTACAAAGTGGGATACACGCCTACGCTACTTCTTTGAAAGGCTCCCGTTTGGCCATTTTGACATTGCACAAACGCGCTGGAAGGGTAGCGACGGAACGATACGCTATTTAGGTGAATGGCATACTCATCCTGAGAATGACCCAAATCCTTCAGGGCTAGATCGGTCTGAATGGAATATCCTTGCCCAGAAACGTAAGGACAA
>CALBHK010000101.1 GCA_937894565.1 uncultured Chlamydiae bacterium | reverse complement strand
GATTTCAAAGATTAAATAACTTTCTGTCCCGATCTTCTGTTAAATACTCGTTGAGTTCAGCGAGTATTTTTTCTTTGTCTTGTTCATTTTCCATTTTTTTAATTAAGTAAGAACCGAGTAGAATTTTACGTCTAGTTTCATCTTTTCGTTTCTGTTCAGATTGTTTCTTTTTTTCACGGGCGATAACAGCTTGCTTCTGTGCTTTTAGCTGTTTTAAGCGTTCTTCTTGCTTTGCAATTTTTTGTTCTAAAGTTTCAACACTCATACCAGTTACCGATTCAGGATTCTTTTCGATCATATGCGCATTTGAACTCACGTTCAAGATGCTATACGATACTCAAAGAATCCCCGAAGGGCGCACTTAGCCATTGAACAAAGTTCAATGGTGCGACAAGGGGTAAATCCCCTTTGTAATCCCCTGACCAACATATTCATGTTGGTAATTTCGATAAATCGAAATAAAGAGCAAAAGCAAAATGGCGATATATCATTTTTCAGTTAAAACGATTAGTAGAAGTAATGGACGTTCAGCCGTTGCTTGTGCTGCATATCGTTCGGGTGAAAAGTTGGTATGTAATTTCTATGGAAAAGAACAAGACTATACAAAAAAAACTGGTGTTGAATTCACAGAAATCTATGCCCCAGATAATACAAATACTGAGTTACTCAACCGTCAGACACTTTGGAACCAAGTAGAAAAAGCCGAACGAAGAAAAGATGCATTACTTGCAAGAGAATTTGAGATTGCATTTCCAAGTGAGTTAAACGCTGAACAGCGTAAAAACATGCTTAATGAACTTTGCCAAGACCTCGTTAAAAAATACGGTGTCATCGTTGACGCTGCTATTCATGCACCTCATACAGGTAACGGAAGTGATGAACGCAATTACCATGCACACATCATGTTCACCACCCGAAGTATTAATGAGCATGGTGACTTTTCAGCAAAAAAATATAGGGACTTCAGTCGTGACAATGGCACAGAAACTGTAAGCGACTGGAGAGAATCTTTTGCTGAACTATGCAATCGACACCTAGAAAAAAATGGTTTTGATGAGCGTGTCGATCATAGAAGTTATAAAACCCAAGAAAGTGAACTAGAATCGACTCAACATGAGGGCCCTAAGATTACTCAACTCCGTAGACAAGGGATTTTTACAGAAATCAGTTTAAAAAATAACGAAATCAAAAATCGTAATGAGATCCGACAAACAATCAAAGGACTAGATCAAGAGATCCTAGCATCTGAGAATCTAGTTAATGATCTCAAAGAACAATACGACAAAACTGATGAAGGCATTCTTTCTAAATATAAGAGATACGTTGATGGTATCTCAGACCGCTTAAAAAAATACGAACAAGAAAGACTCGAAAATAAAAAAAATGATCTAGTTGAAAAGATAGAAGAAATCAAAACCAAAGAACCGATGTTTTTTGGTCATAAAAAATGGGTTGAAGAACATAACCATCTTGTTTCTCAATACAAAGAAACCGTTAATCTTATTGCAAACAATAAAAAAACAGTTCAAGAAAAACATATAGAACAAGCAAAAAAGACGATTAGAAAGCATAAACCTGAGCTTGTGGAAAGGGCTGAAGAAATATTATCTGAAAGAGCATCTATGCTTCAGAGAGAAGAGGAGGCTCTAAGACATGCACAAAAAATTCATATAGAAAATGAACAAAAACAACAAAAAGAAAGAAATTTTAGAGCTCAGTGGAGTAATACATCTGCTCTTTTTAATAGAGAACAAGTCGAAAATTATAATGTTCAAATTAATTACATTATGGAAAATTATCATGATGATTTTTATAGAAAAAAAGAGATTGAATCATTGCAAAGAAATCTTATTTCTAATCCTAATTACATGAAGTACAGTAAAAATGAGTTCCATCAAAAAACAGAACGACTTGCTGTTAAGCAAAATCAAGAAAAACGATCTGACAATGATTATGATCCACCGTCACTATTTTAAAATGCTCTAGAATGCAAAAAAACGGGGTTTTTAGCCTTATTTGGTCTTTTCCGCATAAAAGTATAGTTGAAATAAAGAAAATGTCTTATAGCGCAAATGAGAGCGTTTTAACGAACATCTACTACAAACAACAAACTAAAGAGTTGAATATGACTGAAATTGAAAAATTGAAGAAAGAGATTGAAGACTTAAAGCTGATTATTGAAAGTAAAAATAATCAGGTTGAATCTAAAAATAAGCACATTAAACGCTTGGAGAGAATCATCTCAAATATAAAAAAAGAACAATCCCAATAGCAACAGAGCAGGCGGAGTGCCTGCGAACTGACGCAATTAAAATTCTCGCGCTTTTCCCTCTGATTACAAGCTCCCCCTTGACTCTAAAACTTAGATACAGAGCATCCCAAAGGGTGCGAACAAACTTAATTTGATTCTAGATCGAGCGAAGCGAGCAAAAATAGCTCTATGAGCAAAGCGAATCCATTCTTGCTTTTGCTTTTCTGAATCCTCGAAAGCAGTAACCCAAAAACAGCCCCTAAGACCGAGTGAAACGAGGTCAAAATGTCACGAGCGAAGCGAGTGCCATAGGGCTGTTTTTCACAGCCAAATCCCTTTTTATACTTTTAAAAAGCTTTTAAAAGCTTTTAGACACCCCTCTAGCCCACACTAGGCAAGGCTTTCAGAGTTTAAAAAAGTACAAACGCCAAGTATTAAAGTACAAACGCCAAGTTAAATGCACTTAAAAAAGTACAAACGCCAAGTTTAAAAAGTACAAACGCCAAGTATTAAAGTACACAATTAAACATTGCACTTTATTTTTAAAAAGGTATTATGTTTAACAATGTACTTTATTTGAGATTATTATGGATTTGGATATAAAAAAACACTATCCCAAAGACTGGATAGTTTTACAAAATCGAGTAGTAGAATGCTATAGAAGCATGTCACTTGATGAAAAGCGTTTATTCATTATGGCTACGCCATTGGCAAGAACCACCAAAATATCAAGCAATGACCCTGTTTTTATATCATCGAGTGAATTTTCAAAGGAATGTGGCATTGATTTATCAACTGCTTACACCGCTTTAGAACTAGCCTCTGAACGCCTATTTACTCGCTTCTTTGGCTACACCAATGCAGAGGGTGACAGGGTAAAAATGCGTTGGCTCAATAAAGTGATTTATAAAGCAGGACAGGGCGGTTCAGAACTATATTTTACCGATGAAGTGCTATTACTGCTTAGAGAATTTGATGCCCTAAACCCTTATACCAAGTATAAAAAAGAAGTGGTATTACGGCTTAAAAAAGACTATTCCCTAGACTTCTACCACCTAGCCAAAAAGCATCAAACAATGGGCGGTTTTCAAATTAGCCTAGATGAATTATTTGAACAATTGGGCTTGCCTGAATCATACCAAGACCTAAGCAACCTAAAGAAACGTGTAATTAAGCCATCATTGGACGAGATCACAACCAATACCGATATAGACCTGACTTATGAGAATGTGAAGCGTGGGCGTTCTGTGGTTGGCTTTAAGTTTACGGTTAGAGAAAAACCAAAGCCGAAAGTCATCGAAACAGGGCGAGATAAAAATACGATAGATATGTTCTGCAAGCTAACAGATGCACAGATACAGAAATATAGCTCGATACTTAGCAAGGTTAGCGATATATCCGACCTTTCTACGTTCCCCGATTACAGCACTTTTGCCCAGTGGATCGCTAATATTCTACGTGACCCAAAAAGCGTAAGAGAAGAAACAGCAAAACGTATATTTAAAGCATTGCGGACACATACAGATTTCAAAGATTAAATAACTTTCTGTCCCGATCTTCTGTTAAATACTCGTTGAG
>CALBHK010000100.1 GCA_937894565.1 uncultured Chlamydiae bacterium | reverse complement strand
GGTCAGTATAGGCTGTGATACAAGATTGGTATAGAAACCAACCTGACGACTAAGCCATGAGCCTCCTAGAGCATTTACGCCTTATTCCCGACCCACGCAAAGACCTTAATAAGCAGCATGAATTGATGGATGTCATTTTTTTAGCTTTTTCAGCGGTATTGAGTGGAGCGACGGGCTGGAAATCAATGGAGCAATTTGGTGAAGAGCAGTTGGACTGGCTTCAATCGCACGGTGCATTCAAGAATGGACTGACCCCGCGTCGCCATTGTATTGCCTATATTATCAAGGTATTAAACACGGAGTCATTAGTCAATGCCTTATGCGCGTGGGTGAACGAACGTCGCGAGCAGTCAGGTAAAGCGTTGATCGCCTTAGATGGGAAAACACTCAGAGGGACAGTAATGCAACTCACCGCGAATTTACCCCTCGCCTTACAAACGCGATGGCCTCATATTCGAAGTATTATTGAGGTGTCCAGTGAGCGGACGTGTCATGGGAAAACGTCTTGTGATTCAAGATGGTCAGTGAGTTCGCTGTCGATAGATGCTGTTGCCGCCGCTCAAGCAGTACGTCGACATTGGGAAATAGAGAATAATTTACACTGGGTCTTGGACGTTGTCTTTCGTGAAGATGAAATGACTATTTCGGCACAGAATGGACTGTGATTTTAATTGATGTGATTTTTCGTCCAGATTTTAGATACTCGCAATTAATAATACTCAAATCTGTTATTTCATTTATTTTTTGTAATGCTGTATTTATCACGAATCAACTAAAAATCATTACATCTAGTGTATTTTTAATCTTCAATATTAAAATTTCTTCTTAAATAAACTACATTATATTTTATCAAAAACTCGCTCCCACATTTCACTAAACTGATACGCCTGAATATGACATCACAATTAAAACCATGCAAGTCAAGGTAGCGTGATGGGATTTTGCATAGCCCTGTCAATTCTGATTATGTGGATTTTGATTTAACACCCACAAAAATGGTCATCATTTTTATGATGAAATCAGATCATAAATGCACTAGACTTCAGATATAACACAAAATACACTACCTACCAAAAGGAAAGTGCATACCCAAAAAAAGGACAGTTTGATACCATGAACTCAACATCCGATCTCTCTGAGTTCTCGGTACCACAGCGTGATCGACTGGCGTTCATTGAGCTACTGCTATGCTTCATGGGCGAACTCCGTCGCAGTGATATTGTCTCGCGCTTTGGTATCCAATCCGCTGCCGCCACACGTGATTTGTCCATCTATAAAAAGTTAGCCCCCAGCAATATTGATTACGACACCAAAGAAAAAACCTACGTTCTTGGCCAAGCTTTCAAACCTCTGTTTCAATTCTCTCCTGAGCGTGTCCTGTCGTGGATCACTCAAAGTTTCGGTGACGGTGAACCCTCCCAATTGAAATCTTGGCTAGCTGCTGATACTCCTGCTCGGCTGACCCAGCCAGCTCTTGATACCTTGTCGGTAGTAACACGTGCCATTCATCAGCATTCCGTATTGGCCATGCACTACCACTCCTTGTCTTCTGGTCTGACTCAACGGGAAATTGTTCCCTTCGCATTGATAGACAACGGTCAGCGTTGGCATGTCCGTGCCTATGACCGCCATCATCAGGACTTCAGAGATTTTGTTATTACCCGTATCCAACATCCGCAACTACTAAAAGACAGCACAATTCAACCCCACGAACTAAGCGATCAGGATATCCAATGGACTCGAATTGTTGAACTGGATCTAGTGCCACACCCAGACCAACCTAGGCCAGAAATTACTGAGCTAGACTACGGGATGATAGACGGCCATCTACGCGTACGGTTGCGAGCGGCTACCGCAGGTTATGTATTGCGTTGCTGGAATGTCGATTGTTCGGCTGACCATCGCCTTAACAGCACAGAAGTTAGGCTGTGGTTAAGTGATCCGCTGACACTCTACGGTGTCAAGAATGCGGTGCTAGCACCTGGCTACGTTCCTCCTACCAATCCGATGGAGAAGAGCGCATGAGCCACTATATGGCCGATATCAGTGCAGGTGCCCTGCTTCCAGCGGAAAGCCGTATTCTGGCCACTCTACTGCTTTCGGGAGTGGACAAGGCTGGTTGGGTGCATGCTATTAAAGAAGACAACATCCTCCAAAAAAAGAGTCCTAGCTCTGCTATTCGTCAAGCACATCTCATACGTCAACGCCTAGATACCTTGGATGAAGAAGGTCTAACCCTGATAGCTCACGAATCTGGCGAAGTATTGAACCAAATGCTTTTGGTTGTTGCGATTCGCCATAGCCGATTGCTCGGCGATTTTCTGATTGACGTCTATCAGGGGCGATTGAAGCGTTTGGAAGACACCATAAGCTCGGGTGACTGGTCAACATTCTTGCATGAGTGCGAACAACGGGATGCCACTGTTGCCACATGGAGCAAAAGTACCCAAGCCAAACTACTACAAGTTATCTTTCTCATGTTGGCACAAGCCAAATACATCGACTCCACAAGGAGCCGACGGATAACGCCCCCCCTGCTTCACCCCCGCGTGCTGCGCTACCTGAAAGACCATAACGATACTTACACCCTTAAAGCCATGGACGTGAAGCGATGAACGAAATAAGTAGCCGATATCTGCCGCTGGAGGAGCGACTGAACTTAATCCTGCCGCGCATTACCTCGAATGAGTTGCTAAACAACGAAGGTCTAGGCAATGAAATCGGATTCCATATCTTCGATTATCCTGCTGAGCGTGAGGAAGTGGTTCGCGATTTTATTAGCACGGTCATTGATCCTGCGCTGGCTAAACATCCAGCCAAGCTACGCTTCAAAATCGTTAATCTTTTTCAGACCGTGATTCAACTATTGCAGGATCGGGGACTGCTAGAAAAAGCCATTGCTATGCAACAAGCCAAAGGCGACGAAGCATTAATGAAGGCCATCGGCCCTGTATTAAAGGAAGACAAACTAGCGAGTTATCTCGTCAATCAAATGGCAGTTGATGATCTCGATTTAGTGCTATTAACAGGTGTCGGCACGGCCTACCCGCTGGTACGCCTGCACACGCTACTGAATGGCCTACATCC
>CALBHK010000099.1 GCA_937894565.1 uncultured Chlamydiae bacterium | reverse complement strand
GTGTGCTCTTCCGATCTACATCTGGAAGAGTTAAAGGGGTTATTAAAGTATGTACGGAATGAAAAGTTAGATGAAAATTTCCTCTTGAACGTGCAAAAATCTATCGAATCTGAAATGCTGCAGGAAACAGAGAGTGGAACTCTCTCCTCTTCTTCAAGGCCTTGGCTGCTTTTTATGGGATATGACAGCTTGCATATGTTAGAGCTTTATTTTGGAAATGCGAGGGAGGTTAAAAAACGAAGTTTTAAACCAAAAAATGCTTTGGATGCTTTGAAGCATATTATAGATGTAAACAAGTGTTTTAAGCAGTTGGAAATGAAGAAGAACTCTCTTCCCATGCGTATTACCGGCTTTCATGCCTTTTCTTTGTTATTTAAACAATTGAATGAATTAAGTGGGTTGAATGGGTTAAAAACAACGCTACAGGTTGTAGAAGAGTGGCAAATCAACACACGAGAGCGTAAAATTACATTTCGTTCTAACGAGATAGAAGATCTATTAAAAAAAGCCGTTGTAAAATGGAAGTTGGACCCATTTAAATCTTATCCTTTAAATGGAGATATAGTGGGAATAAAAAAAATTCTTATAGAAAAATTATCATATAAACATTCGATCCATCAAATTCTACAAATAGAGAAAGAGATGGAGCAGTGGATTTTAAATAAACTGCCTTTTCGATTAAAGAGCGTTATTTTTCAGGATCTTATTTTTTTTGCAGATACTAATTACTCTAAAAATAGCGGAAAAAAATTTTTGGATGTGTATTGGGGTTTTTTCAATAATCCCTTTTCTCACCATATAGAATTTTGTCAAACAAATTATTATAAAGAAAAGATCAAATTGATGGATCCAAAGCTCTTTATTGACCGAGAGTGGGATATCTTCTACGACTGTTAGTTGTCATCTTTCTTAGTAGATGTTAAAATAAAATTATAAATACTAACTTGAAAGTTGGAATCCTCTATGAGGCTGGAAGATGTTTTGGAAGAATATAGCCGCCGTCACGGTGTTGAGCCTCTTAAGCTCAATGAGGCTGGTGTGTGTTCGATCAAAGTGGATGATATGATGACGGTGACAGTAGAGCGCTCCCTGGATGATCGGGGGTTTTATCTGTATGCTAGTGTGGCAAAAGTTCCTGAAGAAAAGGGAAATCAAATCGCAATAGAGGCTTTAAAAGGCAATTTATTTGGCGTAGAAACGGGACACGCCTCTTTAGGGTATGCCGAATCTGAGCATTTATTGATTATTTATGAATATTTTGATGAAGATTCCATCTCCTATATTCATTATAACGAAGAGTTTGAACAGTTTTTGGGGTATTTGTCCTATTGGATTCATAAAGTGGAGTCCTTACTGGGGAAAAAGGGGAGTGCGCCTAATCTTTTAAGACACTCGCAAGGATTGTTGCCGGACGATGGGAATATGCGTATTTTTTTTGCATAATAAACGAGGCTAGAAATGGATGAGATTAACAAGATAGAGAAGATGAAGATTGAGATTGTCATAAATCATCCTTTATCTGGTAACAACGATGACGAAGCAGGTCTGGTTCAATCAACCAAAGGAACACATGTCCCTCCTGTTAAACCTAAAAAAATTCAAGAGGGTGAAAATCCCCCATTACGAGTTAAGCCACTTGTAGTTTCTGATGAGTTAGATAATTTGGGCAAACTTTTGGATAAAAAACTTGAAAATGATCAATCCTGGAAGCAGAACATTGAAAAAAAATATGGCAATTATGAAGCGGCTAAAGAAGCGGGCCCTGATGCCGTTAAAATCTTTATAAAAGATGCCTTGAATGCCATTTATAAAAAGGGAGCTCAAAAAGGAGATTTTACTCATTTTTTTGATGATATTCAAGATACTTTTATTACTCGTTGGCAAAAAGTTGAAGGAGTGCTATCGAAAGCTTTAAAAACAATTCCGGAAAGAGTAGGGGAAATGTATCGAGTGCTCACAAGAGGTGTGGATTTAAAGGGAGAAATCATTAAACCTGAAAAAGAGAGTGAGTTTGAAAAATTTTTAAGAGAGAAGTTTCAAGATAAGTATGAGATCATTGGATCGATTGGGGGTGTAGTCTCTAAAGCCGGTTTAGTAATGGATTCGGTGGAACTAGTGGAGGTTACTAAGAGTTTCAATCAGTTTAAAAAAATAATGAATGAGCTCTCAAAATCGTTTCACGAATTTGAAAAAGAAGTAGCAAAAACTGATGATCCTATAATAAAAGAGCTCTTTTACGTCTATAAAGCTAACTATGAAAATTTAAAAATATTGCAGCAAAAATTGGGCGATAGCGTAAAAAGTCATTGGCTAAGTTATGGTTTAGGGCATGGAGGCGAAATTGCAGGGTTTGGTTTAAAACTGGGCGAAAAATTTGTAGAACGTGCAAAAAAATATGTGATTGCAACGATTGAAGAAGCGGCTAAAGGCTCATTTTCAGCAACACAATTATTATCAGCTATTGCCTTTATTGTTGTCTCTGTTTTATCCACAATTGCTAAATGGTATGGCATTTATGAAATGAAGGGGACGGAAAAAGATATAGGAAAATATGAAGAAAGCCTAAAAAATATTGTGTATCAGCATCGTCTAAACCCCGAGGACTTTAAGGAATGGCAGAAAGATCAGTGGATTAAAGAGAATTATGATATTGAAGAATTATCCAGTATTTTGATTATTTCTCATACCAGAGACGGTTTATATCAAAATTTAGAACACAATAATTTAAAAATACATCCTGAGCAGTTGATCATGGATCAAGGCAGGTATTTTGTTAAAGGGGATAAAAATCACCAAAAGGAAATTTCTTTGGAATTATTTGCCTTTTTAGCAGCTAAAGTACGTGCTGAACTTCAGGGGGAAAATAAAGTTATTTTTGAAAAGCGCCTCAAATCTGTTTTTTCTAAAAAAATTGAAAAATCAGAAGATCATTTATTGCTGTTTCAGCTGAAAGAATTGGTGATTAATAAAAGTGTATTTCATCGACTCTTAAAAAATCGCTTAAAAGATGTGGAAAAGAAAATTGAACTTAAAGAACCCGTTAAGAATATGGAGTTCACTACTCCAGAGCTAGTGAGACGGCAGGTTATTAGTCGCGTCATTGAGAAGAGACGGAAGATGCATGAAGAAGCGGTGAGTGAAGAAATAGGGAATGTGGAGAAAGCGATTAATGAAATTGATCCTAATAGTGGTTTAAATGCGATCATAGAAGATCTAAAAAAAGAGGGAATTAATCTTGCTCAATTGAAAGTAGATTATGATAAACAAAACGGATTTTATTTAGTCTTAGAAAATCGTAAAAAAGTTTTAATCAGCAATGATCTGGCTGCTGTTCTAGATCCTAAATTAGCGGGCCCTATTTTAGCTGGAAATGCATTACAAAATGAAAAAATAGAGGTCTTATTAAAACTAATGGATGGGGTCATAGAAGCTAAATTAAAAGAGCTAGATCCAGAAAACACTAAAAAGCTAAGAGAAATGATTGAAAAAGGAAAAGTGAATGTATTAGTGGGGCGATACGGTGAGGCGCAGATAAGAGAAATTAAGAAGCTCATTGATAATTATAAAATTGTCAGTGAAGAAGATGGTAGAATTACATTAGAGAGTGCAGGGAAAGACCTGGATGTGACGATTATTGCATTTTTAGAAATGAAATGTGGAGATGAAGGTGTTTTATATAATAGAGACAACATAGAAGACTTTTATAAAGAGATTAAACCTTACTTAGATGAGTTGGCATTTCACGGAAGCTATCTCTTTGAAAAAGAGATAGAAGGCAATAAAATTACTCAAGAAATAAGTTTGGAAAAAGAAGCGCAAGAAGAGCTTAAGAAGCTGCTGATGCAAAAAAATGCCCTTGTTCAAATCGAAATACTGTTGCTCGAGCAATCAAAACCTAAGATCGATTTAGGACAAACTAAAAATGATTTATTAGTGGTTCTAAAAAACCCAATCATTCAGCAAGAGTTAGCCTCTCAAAAAGCGCATAAAGAAGAGGCGCGTACAGAGTTGGTTTTGAAAGGGTTAAAAACGGCTTATTCTGCAAATTTGGAAAATAAAAAGAGCTTTTTTAAGGGTGATTTCTATCAAAAACTTTTTGGCGCTATTGGCTTTACCGGAATTACTACAGGCGTGATTGTCTTAAAACTTGTCTTGGTATTTGCTGTGGGAAGTGCTGTTGTTGCTGCCGGTGCGATTTTACCATTTCTACTTTTTGCCTCAGCTGCTCTTACTGTCGGTTTGATGATTTTTGGTGTTGTTTATATGGCTTATAAAAACCCCGAACTGTCTAAAGCATCCCTTAAATTAATTCCTCTTAAACTCTCTTTAGGTAATTTAGAAAAGGGGTTGGTTGAAAAAATTGTACGTTCAAAAGCTTCTAAATTAGATCCCGAAACTGTAGGAATCATTAATAAGTTTAGGATTGAAACAAAAGATGTGCGTGCGCTTAAGGAGATGACGGATAAAAGTCTCATTGAAAATAATCCCAGATTAAAAAAGCTAGTAGTAGATGTTTTAGGAGAAGATGGACCGAATAAGAGTGTCAGGCAAATTGCCGGGCTGTTTTATAATCGATTTCCTCCAGAGAGTGAATCTTATATGAATTTTTTAAAAAGACTCAGCTACTTGAACGATTATAACCAAAACTTGGAAAATCAATTGGGCGAGCATGCACAGCGCGATCTGGAAAAAATGAATGGCTTTTTTAAACGGCTGGAAAATGGAAAGCGCGATACAAGTTGGGATTATTTTGCCAATTTAATGGATGGATTAGTTTCAGGCAAAGCAATAGAGGATGAAGAGATTGGGGAAATTCTTAAATTACACGGCATTAACCCGCAAGAACTCTCCCAAAAACTTTTGGAGATGAAGGGTAAAGATGGGCAAAAAGAGGTGCTTAAGTGGCTAGATCGGAAGAGCAC
>CALBHK010000098.1 GCA_937894565.1 uncultured Chlamydiae bacterium | reverse complement strand
CCTGTCGACTGGAACATGGGGGAATTTTTCGTTCTTGCTAAATTTCAAGGAAAAGGTATTGCAAGCATAGTTGCCAGAGAAATATTCAAAGAACGTCCAGGCAAATGGTCAATAGCTGTAATGCCAGAAAATATAAAAGCCGTAAAATTTTGGCGCAAAATTATCTCCGAGGCATCCCATGGTGATTATAGAGAGGTGTTTAAAACAGAGGATGAGTTAAGAAACGCTGAAAATCCTGATCCTTATGCAATGAACGTGTTTACCTTTGATATTAATCATAGGGTGAACAATGCTAAAGATGATATTTCTATTCGGCTTTCTCAAGCTGGCGATATACAAAGCATAGTCGAGATGTCGTATCAAAAACGCTTGTCTTACGAAAAAGCGCAAGCCCAATTTTGGAAATATGCTGGCGATATCGCAGAACTATCACAGGCCAAATGGTTTGAGGAGTTATTAGCCCATGATAACCACATCATGCTCACCGCTCAAAATCATCAAAAAATAGCTGGTTTTATTATTGGCAAGTTGATGCCAGCGCCAGAAGTTTATAATCCTGGTGGGCTAACCTTAATGATCGATGACTTTTGTGTCGCTGATGAAAGTGAGTGGCATTCGATTGGATCTAAATTGGTTCAAGAAATTAAAACAATCGCAAAGTTGAGGGGAGCTGCGCAAGTCCTTGTTGTTTGTGGTGCCCATGATGGACCGAAACGCAGGTTTCTGATGAATCAAAATTTATCTATCGCCTCTGAGTGGTTTGTGGGAGGTATTGTATGATCAAAATTGACCTGCTTAAAAACCACGATAATGCCATACCACAGCTTGCACATATTTGGCACGAGGTTTTAGGTAAAATTTGGTTTCCAGAACTTATAATTCAAGAGATAGAGTCATTGACATATGATGAGCTCAATCATCCAGATGAAACAACTTCATTCGTTGCGCTGTGTGATGAAGTTCCAGTAGGATTTTGCACATTTAAACTTAAGGAGGAGTTTCGTCCCGATTTAGGTCCATGGCTTGCAGATGTAGTCGTTAATCCAAAATACCAAAAACAGGGGATCGGAAAAATGCTAGTTGATGTTGCAGTTAGACAAGCAAAGGAGTGTGGCTTCAAAAAGCTATACCTGTTTGCTTTTGATCCAACGATACCTGCATACTACAAGCGCCTTGGATGGAGACAAATATGTATGGCTGAATTCCAATCGCATCCTGTAACCCTTATGGAGGTATGGTTATGAACGCCGTAACAGAGTATAGCTCACCTTTAATTTATGAATCAGAGTATGGTGGTTACACAGATGATTTCGATATTTTTTGTGGCACCGTACAAAGTGGTGAAGCACTTGATATTGCTTGCGGTACAGGGCGTATTACCCTCAGGCTTGCTGAAATTGGTTTAAAGTGCACTGGTATAGACACCAGCGAGCCGATGCTTAAAATTGCTAAAGAAAAAGGACGCAATCATGGGTTTGATATTACGTATCTAAACATAGATATGCGCAATTTTAATCTGAATAAAAAATTTGATCTACTAACAATCGCAGGCAACAGCTTCCAAGCGCTGCTTACAGAAAAAGACCAGTTTGACTGCCTTTCTTCGATTGCAAGCCATATGCATGACAAAAGTTTATTCATCATGAACACACGCAATACAACCGATGATGAAATGCGTGACGTTGAACAGTTTGAACATTGGCATGATTTTATTGATGATAAAAATCAGCTGGTCAAAGTTTATGGCATGCAAGTTTTTGATCCTAAAACAAACATTGTGAGATCGGAAGAGCACACGTCTGAACTC
>CALBHK010000097.1 GCA_937894565.1 uncultured Chlamydiae bacterium | reverse complement strand
AAAAAGTATTTATCGCATACCAAGAAAAATTTTGCCAACACTTTTGTTTACACCCTTTTTAAAAGTCTAAATTGACACTCCTAATAAGTCAATGGTATGATAAGTTAAAAATTTGCACTTAATTCACGCTAAAGGATTCTATGTTAAAAGAATTTAGAGAATTTGCTCTGAAAGGCAATGCGATTGACATGGCTGTTGGCATTATTATTGGCACCGCTTTTGGCGCCATCGTGAATTCTATGGTTAACGACCTCATCATGCCTCCTATTGGGATGCTTTTAGGAAATGTCGATTTTTCAAACATCTTTATCACTCTAAAAGAGGGAACCCCTTTGGGACCCTACAGTTCGATTTCTCAAGCGGCAGCTGCCGGGGCTGTGACTTTAAATATAGGACTATTTATTAACCGTATTATTTCCTTTGTCATTGTGGCCTTTTCCGTCTTTGCTCTCGTGACCAATATGTATAAACTTCAATTCGTCAACACCCTCGCCCCTAAAACCTCTCAAAAAAACTGCCCTGAGTGTGATAGTCGCATCTCATCAAAAGCTAAACGTTGCCCCTTTTGTCAGTTTAAACCTGGATCTTAAAAATGCAAAAATACACCCCCCTTTTTCTCTCCTTTCTTATAGGAATCACTCTCTGGTTTATCCCCCCACTAGAGGGAATCACTCTCCAGGGTTGGCATCTGTTTTCTATTTTTATTGCCACTATTTTCGCTATTGTCTTCAATGCTCTACCCATGGGAGTCGCTGCTTTAACCGCTCTATTTGCGCTTGTGATTACCCACACCCTTACTTTTCATGAAGCGTTTAACGGCTTTTCCAACCACGTTGTCTGGTTAATTGTATTTGCCTTTTTTATAGCGCGTGGATTTATTAAAACAGGTCTAGGATCACGTATCAGCTATCTTTTTATGTATTTTTTAGGAAAAAAAACATTAGGTTTAGGTTATGGCCTTGCTGCTGCCGATTTTATTCTATCATCTTCCATCCCCAGCTCCACCGCACGCTCGGGAGGGGTGATCCTACCTATTGTAGAATCTCTCTCAGAATCTTTTGATAGCAAAGGCCACTCACCGTCTGCTAATCGCATGGGGGGATATCTTGCTTTAGTCGGATTTCATACGAGCTGTATCTCGAGCGCTATGTTCATCACAGCAATGGCTGTGAATCCACTGATTGTCGAAATTGCTTCCGGTATGGGAGTACACTTGACTTGGGCCTCCTGGGCCATTGCTGCTTTTATTCCAGGAATCCTAAGCTTGATCGCCATCCCTCTGCTCATCTATGCCATCCATCCGCCAGAAATTCACTTCACTCCTGATGCGCAGGTTTTTGCAAAAGCTAAACTCAACGCTATGGGCAAAATTAAAAGAGAAGAATGGATCATGATCGCCACATTCTTCCTTCTGATTGGATTGTGGATTGCAGGACCTTATATTCATTTAGAGGCAACGGTTACAGCACTATTTGGACTGGTGATTTTAATGCTAAGCAATATTTTAACATGGAAAGAGATTCGCAGCGAAGAAGGAGCCTGGGAGACTTTAATCTGGTTTGGTGTTCTTTTAACTATGGCCGGCTATCTGCAACAATTTGGAGTGACTGCAGTCATTGGAAGCAAGCTAATTCCTCTTGTAGAACAGATGCACTGGACAAGTGGGTTTTTAATTATTGGATTTTTTTATTTCTACAGCCACTATTTCTTTGCCAGCATACTCGCGCATGTAAGTGCCATGTATGCCGCCTTTTTAGCTCTCGCCATCCAAATCGGAGCCCCTCCCTACTTAGCTGCTTTAGTATTAGGTTATTTCAGCAGCTTATTTGGCTGCTTAACGCAATATAGCTGCGGCCCTGCAGCCCTGCTTTTTGGAGCAGGCTATGTAAGTGCTAAAAATTGGTGGAAAGTAGGGTTTATTGTAAGCGTGGCAAACATTGCCATATGGGTTATTTTTGGTGGCTTGTGGTGGAAAATTTTGGGTCTTTGGTAGAAATTAGAAAACTTCTCTTAAAATTTATTTTTTCTTAACAAATCAAGTAGATAATTACCAAAATAGAAAAAACAATCTTTTATTCATGAAAATTGAAAGTAATAACATTAGTGATTCTTTGGGAGTTCAAACCCAAACTATTCCCTGCTCTTCTAAGATCAAAGATTTTTGCAAGAAAAAGATCTCCCTCATCTCTCTTTTTGCTTCTGCCGTTATTATCGGCTCTGCTTTTGTTTTTGCCACTTTAGGGACGGCTACTCTTATCACTACGATCACTCTGATTGCTTTGATTTGTTTTAAAAACAGAAATAAAATAGCTAAAAAGATTTATACAACAAACTCTACCTCAACAAGTAAAGATTGTTCCTGGTTCGATAGCCAACAAGATATAAGCCCCTATCTTAACCACTTAGAAAAATCGCATTCGAACGTACTCTTCTCTCATTACTCAACAGAAATGAAATATTTAAAACAAACGATTCTTGATATAGCACAAAAAAGACAAAACTCAACAGAATACTGTACACTAGAAGATTGCGATTGTAAGGACTCCTGTTTAAATAGGTTAGAAGACATATATGGAACCAAAGAGATTCAAAACTACACCAGCGCAGCCCTTCCAATGAACATAACCAATTCCCATTGGGTATTAGTTTTTGCTGATTTTCAGAAAAAAACCATAGAATACTATGACAGCCTACTTAACTATGGGCCTCATAAAAAGATTGCAAGTGAGTTCACAGAATTGGCTAACCAAATTGGTTTCGACTTTATTTGTAAGATGACTACAAAAATCCAGCAAGATAGCTATCAATGCGGTCCCTGGACTTTGTATTTTTTAGAAGAACGCCTTAAAAACCCGCAAGTTGATTTTAATAAATTAGAAATCAAAGAAGCACAAAAAATGATTGCTAATTACCGCAACCATATTTTTGAGACCAACAACTCGCAATCTACACTTTAACCTAAAAACGGCAATTGAATCCGGAAACAAAGCACAACCTTTTGAGCCACAATTGTTTGCAATGGGGGTCGCCTTCACCTTTTGGGAATGTTCAACCCTCACGGCTAACAATGCTGACTCAAAACATTGTGCTTTGTTTCCGGATTCAACTGCCGTTTCTAGGTTTAAGCTGATTCAGAACAAAAGATTTCTCTGCTTCTGAGCACACTCTTTCATATTGCTCTTCAAACGTCTCTAAAGGTTTATGATTTTCCCTTCTATACGCAATCATATTAAAAATCTTCTTGGATAGATGAGAAAGCGTACTAGCTGTATGGCACTGCGGCGCACTGATAGCCAATGGAGACATCTT
>CALBHK010000096.1 GCA_937894565.1 uncultured Chlamydiae bacterium | reverse complement strand
AAATTAATAATTTCCTGGGATTTAAATCTGCCTCGTCGAAGATTAAAAATTAAACGGCCATCGGAACTCACCGCAGATATCGCCGCAATTGATCCTCGGTTTCCTGTTACTTTTTGTATTGGAGTCTGACCTCTTGGGGCCCAAGTTTTCCCCAACACCGGGGCCAGCTGAACACTGGCCTCGTCTTCAAAATACAATATGGCATTGAGTTTTCTGGCCAGTTTTTTAATTTTTGGAAGCTCCTTTTCAATCCATTCTGCCTGGGCTACGGGGTCGGCTTCCTTGTACCTCTTTTCGGGCTTTTGGTAGGTCATGGCGGCCTCACGCAAAAGTCGCCACATTGTGGGCTGAGAAATTCTGATTTTAAATTTCTTGTCAACATGCTGAATGAGTCTCCTGCATGTCCAGAAATCGGTTTCAAATCCAAAATGAGATGCTGGCAACAAAAGGTCTTTCAATAAAGATTTCTGAATTTTATAACTGGATTTTTTTGGCCGGCCACTTCTCTTTTTGGGTTTTAAGTTTTCTAAACTTTTTGACTTATCGTACTGCTGTAGCCAACGATGAATAGTTGACCGATCAAATTTTAATGCCTTTGATACTGAATCTATGGATTGACCAGAAAGAACTGCTTTTACAGCTCTTATTTTTAGATCGTGATTGCTATGATTGTTGCTCATCCATTGATGAGCACACAAGCCAGATTATATTGCAATACTTTTAAATTTACCTATTATTGAATTTTTTGCTTCAAAAAATTCAATAATAGGGGTTTATGTTTTCTGATTGACGTTACAACTTTCTTCATCGACTCAATTTTTGATCGCATGACTTGAGTACACCATTGATCTAAAAATTTACCCGCCCATGTTGCAGACGTATAGTCCGAAAATTTTGAAAGTCTTCTTTTAAGATATAAGCTCTGATTGTTTTTAAATTGCGCGCCAACAGATCTATTAGTTTTTATCAGACTCTCGGGATTTTTTAAAAAAACCAACGGCTATATTTTAAAATGACCTCCAGAATTTGTATTACCAATCACTGCGGAGTTTGCCTAAAACTTTAAAAATTACCCACGAATGATCTAAACGAACCTCTTCATCTGTACTTCAAAACAAGTTGTAAGGCTTGTAATCTGTTTTTCACTCCGCAACTAAAGATAAACCTTCGGCATGACTTTACCCTGAACCTATTTGCCTACTATGGAGTTCCTGGGCACGAAAAGTTTATTTTTTCTAATTTTTTAAGGTCTGAACTGACTTTACAGTCGTGTGTTGACGATCTTTTTTCTGGCGGAGGCAATTGACTTGTTTTTAAGTCATACTTTTCACATATGATTTTAAAAGAATGTTTAACACCACTACTTCCAAATACAATCAGTCTAGATAAGTAGTGCCCCATTGTTTCATCTTTTGGACAACCAGAACTTTGATCATCCTGATTAAAAATATGTTCTTGATTTTGTAATAATAGTGACATCATTTGAATCTTATTCTCATCGCTAAGTAATTCTACAGTTGATTTTTAATTTTTTGCAAAAACACCCAATGATGCCAAAAGGAGTGTAATCATTATAGTCTTCATACAACTATTCCTCTTTTCACTTAAATGGTCTCCTAGTTTATTATCAAATAAAAAAATCAAAGCAAATTCTTTCAGTCCTGGTTTTAAAGAAACTTAACCACAGTTAAATTTTATCTATTTGAGTTGTATTTTACCTTAACTATCACAACTTAGTTTGAGCTGAAGTTTTCTGATCCTTTATTTAATTTAAAGTATGCTATAGGATCAGTAGCGATAATGCAGAAGCCTTTATGTCAACAACAACAAGATGTAGCTTTATTTCTTTACAGAATTAAAATTTATGGAATATTATATATAATGAATGATTGAATTAAATGAAGAAGACATCTGGCTAGCACTTGCTGAACTTTTTTTTCTTGATATAGAGCCTACTGAAAAGGATTTTGATCGAGTTTTAAATCTTCTTAGGGATAACAATTGGAGTGCTCGAAAAACCGAAGCCACTCTGGTTAAATTTATTGCTCCGCATGTTGGTGTTAACCTCGGTTTTCTGATTTATCCTACTGTTGGCGAATGGGCAGCTTTCGATAAAGAGTGGCTTTCAAAAAAAATAAGACAATCTATTTTGTTACGAAAAAATAAGCCAAACTGGTATTTTTTTATTTCAGATTGGTGGTGTAGAAGAATACTATACAAGCTTGGCTTGGAAAAACTGTTAAATAAGTTGCCTGCATGAAAACCACTTTCTGCAATGCGTGATAGCTATATAAATGCCTGAGCAGTTAATAGAAACTTCTCAATTTAAATTTTACTCTTATTCAATAGGTCAATTTCTTTATTGACCATGGTTTGTCTTTCCTTTGAAATTGAACACATGAATCCATTGTTCAAGTCTAGAGTAAAAAAAATCTTTGTGGCCGCTATTTGTTTGGGAATTTTTGCAACTTTGTTTTTTGGTTGGACTGCTTGGAATCACAATCCCCAGAATGAATTTCATACCAATGGTGTCGTCACATCAAATTTTTATGTTTTGGTTTTAACGATTTTTGGCCTTATAACGAGCGCTACTTTACTCGTGTGCTTACCAATAGCTTATTTTTTTTCACAAAAATCGAATACTCCTTAACAAAGGTTAATAGTGCCTTAGAGTGTAGGCTTACAAAGTTTTTATTAAAGCAGACCGCACTTCGCAACGGTAAAATTTGTGACAAACTGGTTTGAGATCTGAAAGTGCATTTCATTTTAGGGAACATAGCGAGAATATTAATTTCCGAAACAGGTGAAAAGTTTTTTCACAACTTTTAAGTTTTTCGCATGATGGATACAGACAGATTGCATAGAGCCTTTTCTTCTTTTTTTAGTTGGACACACATCAAAATTTCCGCAAACAAACTCTTCTGAAATCAGAAGACTCCTGGTCTTAATTAAATATGCAAGATTTGGAGGAAGTCCTGGGTTTTCGTTATTAGTTCCATTGAAATCATAGACTCCAAAAATATGAGAAGGATTTTTTGTTGAAATTCTATAAGCAGGCGTGCCGTTATAGACGCCGAATACGCCTTTGACCTGAAAACACTTTTCAGCAACTTCTTGAGTCTCATTACAGGTCAGTGAAAATTTATCCTCTTGCGCCAAAAGATTCAATGCAAAAATAAATGAGATAATAAAAAGATTAGATAACTTCATAATTATTAGTGTCTGGACTATTCAAAGGATCGTCAACAAATTCTTGATTGAAGCAAGCGAACCTACATCGATTTGGTAGACAGAAAAATGCGCAATATA
>CALBHK010000095.1 GCA_937894565.1 uncultured Chlamydiae bacterium | reverse complement strand
CACTGAGAATCAAAATATTACATTTTTCTAACCAGGGAAGAGCGGAATGTCGGCTATATGATTGCACGCAGCGCAAACTCAACTTGAAATAAGATACTCCCAGGTTCCATCCAAGAACAACCTTGTCTGTTCTCCATCAGCATTTCTATAATCCCAATGGGGTTTTATGGGTGGAAGATGGTCTAAATTGAGGGCTGGAATTTCTTCCCTTTGGATCATTTCTATTTCCATATCCTGTAAATATTGGATGCCATCAACAGACGGCCAAAAAATGTAGCCCTCTCCATCATAAGCGCTCACAATCACAAACTGTGCATTTTCACAAATTTGATCGAGATTTTCCTCGGTTAAAACATCAGGCACGCCTTCTTTTAACTGCGTTAAGATGATCAACGAATGCCAGAGAGGATTTGATTGTTTAATGTTATAATAGATTTCTTTCAAAGAGTTTTTTTTATTTAAAAAGTAGTGAACATCAGAATCGTAGGGGCACATTTTAACATTTTCTCTGTTTACATGAGGCCCCAAAGGATCCTGATTATAATCATCTACCACAGCCCAATTGTGCTCACTAGCATGTAAGAAGTCCGCAATGAATTCACAGCACTCTCTATCCATTGTCACAACATGCGTAGGCACAAAAAGTTTAGAGCCATCTTTTACTGTATACGTTTTATCCCCATAAGGTTTAGAAAGCATAATTCCTTGCTTAAAATTAAACAACCTTTCTAAAAACGCATCGTCAGATAAAGTAGTAAAAAAAGAGCCCTTCATAAAATCAATCTTTTTACACACTTTTTGAGATAAAGTCTTTCCACCTTTGATATGATCAAAAAAATAAGGGAGTGTTTTTACCCAATTTAATGAGTAATTGATTGTTTTTCTCTTGTTCATTTTTTCTCCAATAGCAATTTTTCTTTAGCCTGCCAAAAAACATACCCTTCAGCATCATAAGCACCAGTGAGCACAAATTTCACGTTATCACAAATTTCATCGATGATAGAGTCTGTTAAAACAGAGGGTATTTCGCCTTCCAATTGGGTTAGAACAACCAAAGAGTGCCACATATAGTCTCCTGTTAGAATAGTTAAAAGAACTTCTTCTACTGAGTTATTTCTATTTAAAAAATAATGCCCATGCAGTCCGTGTAAGGACACGTTGACCTTTTTGAGTTTCATAGAAGGCCTTTCGAGATCGAAATTATAATCATCCACCACAGCCCAATTTTCGAAACTTTCGTTTAAAAAACCAGCCACAAATTCACTGCATTCTGAGTCCATTGTCCTCCATCTTAAAGAGACTTGAGTTGGATCAGAGCGGCTTTCGATCTGGTAATTTTCCTCATTTTGAGCAGCCATCGAGATAATACCCAACTCAAAGCAAAACAACTTTTCTAAAGACATACCCTCGGGCAGAATTGTAAAGAAAGAACCCTGAGTAAAGTCAATTTTTTCACATACTCTTTGAGAAAACATCTTTCCAGAATTAATATGGTCTCCAAAATAAGAAAGTGTTTTTTCTGCATCTAATGGATAATCAATTATTTTTCTTATAGTCATTTTACTTGTTAGCCTGCCAAAAAATATGAGCGTCTGCATCGTACGCACTCGTAATCACAAACTTCGCATTCTGACAAATTTCATCGATTATTAAATCTGTTAAAAGATCAGGCACAGTATTCTCTAAGCGAGTTAAGATGGTTAATGAATACCAAATGTGATTTGATCTTCTAATGATTCGATAGATTTCATCTACCGTGTTAGCCTCATTTAAAAAATAATGCACATCACGATCATATGGAGACATCTTGACATTTTCTCGATTCGCATGGGAGCTTTTAGGATCTAGATTATAGTTATGTACCACAGCCCAATTTTTGGGGTTCTCTCTTAAAAAACCGGCAATAAATTCGCTACATTCCCGATCCATTGTAATCACCTGAGTAGGATGAAAAGGCTCAGATCGGCCTTTAATCCTATAGGTTTTATCACCATAAGGTATGGAAGGAATAATCCCGCACTCAAACTCAAATAACCTTTCCAAAAAAGCATTCTCAGGCAAAATCGTAAAAAAAGAACCTTGAGTAAAATCAATCTTTTTGCAAATTCTTTCAGATAAGACTTTGCCGCACTTGATATGATCAAAAAAATAAAAAATGGTTTTTTCTGTATCTAGTACGTGTTTATGTACTTTTCTCTTCACTTCCATTGCCAACTCCCATCAAGAAATAATCTAGCTCTTTCGTCACTAGCGTTTTCATAATCCCAATGAGGATCCATACCTTCATGTTCAAAATCGGGATGGAGACTTTCATCCGTTTCTGGATTATGCCAACTACCATGCTTGCTTCCAACTTCACCATTTCCTTTCCATTCAAAGCCATCCGCTGGTGGTGTTGTTGTATCCCAGCCTATCTTTTCTCCACAATAAGGAGGTTTTGGTCCGGTGTTCCTTTCATTTTGTTTTTTCCAAAACGCTGGATCATTCATGACCCCCACCAACTTATAACCGCCATAAGCAGCCGTGCTAATAGCTGCTGTGTAGAAAACAGTACTCATGACGACAGAGAAAGTCGGAAGGGCTATTTCTGCTCCGATGATAAAGAGAGGAATTACAATTTGTACACATTGCCCATGCAGGTCTCGATAGGCGAATGGGTTGTTGAACACATATTGATAGAGATTCGAATGGTCAAAATCGCCTATCGGATCAGGCGTTAACCAGCGATTAAGCTTTGTATCATAGTAGCGCTGACCAAAATAGATCAGTCCTGTTTTTGCATCGTAACGCTTTCCTTGGTAGGCGTAAGGGATTACATCGCTTAAACCCGATCCAAAGGCATCGCAATTGTTTTCTTTGACTATTTTGCCAGTTTTGTAATCCACAAGATAGCGGACAATCCCCTGGACATCTTGAATAGGGACATAGATGTGGCCATCTATTTCAATAGCAACAGGACCTTGTTTTCCGGATATTTTGAGTTCTTTGGGTGTTTGCGCCTCAAATGCTCCCAGCTCTTCCTTGTCCGCATAAAGGTAGGCAGTGTCTCCTTTTTGCAATCTTCTTCCAAGAGCATCATAGGACAAAGTATCACCTTCTGCTTCTATAAGCTGCCCAAAGGCATCAAAGACGAAGCTGGGTTTTGCTATGTTTCCATTTTCATCGTAAGCAATACCTTCTAACTGGTTTAAAGCATCAACAGGAAGAGATTTTTCATTTCTTTCAATGCAGTTATAATGCTCATCATAACGCGCTGTGAATTTTCCTTTTTCCGAAGTCATCTGAGAGGCATCATCATACGTATAAGCCACAGACCCTCTTTGAATCAGGTTGCCTGCCTTATCATAGAGTAGATGTTCTGTCAAATAGGGATTGGATTGGAATATTTTGCGCAAACCGGTCTTATCATAGTCGTAAGTGGTTTGAAAGAGCCCTGTTTCAGATAGGGGAAGCCCTGCCTCATTGTACTGATTATACGTATGAGTGTAGAGGACTGATCCTAAAGGAGTCAAACGGATGACTTTTTTAAGAAATGGCCCCTCATACTCATATACGATGCGACTTTGATCTGGAAGTTTTCTTTCTATGGGACGATCTGAATTATCGTAAACGCTTTCAATGAATAAGCCATTGGAAAACTCTTCTTTTAAGATATTACCAAAAGGATCCAAAGTTCTGGAAAAGCCGCTTCCTTTTACTAAGGAGCCCAGTTCATCGTAAGAAAATTCCCGGCTTCCTATTTTAATTAGTTTGCCTTGAAGATCATATGCATAGTTTAAAACAGTGCCATCAGGTTTTATTTTAGCTTGAATTTTTCCACCTGGAGTGTACATCCACGATGTCGTTCGCATCCCTGCTTCTGTGACAGAGGCTTTATAACCGCCCGGGGTATAAGAAAAAGTAAGGTGATCATGTCGAATAAGGCGCAAGGCGCAATCATAATCAAATTCTTCACAGATACTGCCCAAAATTTGCTTTTTAAGTAGTTTTCCATGGGCATTATAAGTTTCAATTGTTGAAACACTCCTTGGGTCCTGGGTTTCTTTGACCAGATTCTGATCCCCCTCTTTGTAGGTGATCACTGTTTGAGCGCCTTCTGCATCTATTTTTTCAATCAGGCGATTATAAGGATCATAACGAAATGAAGTTGTCCCCCCTTGCGTAATAGTGGCAATCGAGCCCGCAGGATCATAGGTCCAGAGCGTTTTTAAAAGGCCATCTTCTGATTTTTCCAACATTTGACCAGATGAGTCGCGGGTATAGGTAAGAGAACGATCTCCTCTTTCAACGGCTGCTAAAAACCCAAGAGGATCGTAACGAAAGCGCGTTTTGCGCCCAAAACGCTCTTCTTCAATTTTTCGTCCTTGCGCATCATAACTATATCGAGTTGCAATGCCCTTTGGATCCCTTTCTTCAAGTAGATGATAGGCATCATAGGAATAAGAAGTGGTATAAAGCCCCTCTGTTTTGGAAAGCACTCTTCCCAAAACATCATAAGTAAAAGAGGTTTTAAGGCCATCGGGATCGGTTTTTGAAGTTAAAAAACCGTTAGAAGCATAAGAATAAGTTTCTAAGCCTCCATCAGGGTGAACAATTTCAATAGGCTTACCGAAGCTGTTGT
The DNA here is from genome assembly GCA_937894565.1 of uncultured Chlamydiae bacterium. Taxonomy (GTDB): domain Bacteria; phylum Chlamydiota; class Chlamydiia; order Chlamydiales; family CALBHK01; genus CALBHK01. The sequence continues at coordinate 3,345 of CALBHK010000095.1, read as the reverse complement.
ATTTAGTTTTTGTTAAAGCTCCATAGGCATCGCTTTTCTCTATCTCTCTTCCAAAAGAGTCATATTTTAACGTAAGAAGAGTAGGAGGAACCTCTACTAAAGTAGGCTTACCGTGCACAGGATCATATTGATAAGTTGTTTTAAGTCCTAAATAGTCTATTTTTTCAATCAACTGATCTAATGTATTGTAAGCGAAGAGAGTAGTGTGATTCCCTTCTTTTAAAAGAGTTAATCTTCCTTTTTCATCATAGGTGCGTCCTATCTCAAGTTTATTTGAGAAAGGGATCTCGTGAATGCAGCGATTTCGAAGATCGTATTGATAAGAAGCGACTTGTTCAAGAGGATTGCTCTCTTGAAGCAGATTTCCTTTTGAATCGTAGCTTCTTTTTATTGTATAAGCTAACTTTTGATCAGATCCAAAGTGTTCTTCTTGGGCAAGATTACCCCACTGATCATAAATGAAGTGGGTTTTACGGATAAGCTGGTCTTCCCAATCACGCTCTTCTTTCCATTCGTTTCGGTGCAGATGAGCCCCCTGAGTGTAGAGGATATATTTTGTGCGTTGAAGCCCTTCTTCTACCTCTTCAATTAAGTTATTAGCTTCATCATAAGTATAGCTCTTTTTACGAAGAGGCTCTCCATGGCTTAGGATAGTTTTTGAAGTGAGAAGGCGTGTATTTCCAAGATAAGTATACTCATAACCAAGCCCATCTTCTCTTTCTTCTTTAATGAGCCTTCCTCTTGTTGAAAAAGTTCTTTTAATTGTAAAAATGCACCCATCTCTTTCAATCTGTTCGACAAGTGGATTGCCCTCTGCATCACATTCGTAGCGGTGCCCAATAAGAAGATTTCCACAGCCATCACGCGTTTCAATTTGATGCACATACTGGTTTTTGTCGTAACCAAAGGTCTTCTGATTAACCAATAGCTCTCCATGCCAATTTTCAATTGCTGTGAGCAAGAGGTTTTTATCAAACCGATAGATCAGGTGAGCACCATTTTCATAACTAGCCTTTGTCCAGCCTCCTCTTTTACCGGCGCAAGGAGGGTGATAGGAAAGCGAGATAGATCCAGAAGGAGTAGACAAGCGCTCTACACGTGCAAGTGAACCCTTTTGTTTAGAATAATCAAAAGAGACCGGGTAATTAACAGCATCGTAAGAAGAAAGTAAGGTCCTATCATTATATTGCATAGATTTGGAATAGGTAGGGATGCAAGCTTGAATGAGCAAATTGGTTGTGATAGAAACATCTTCTTTTAAGCGTCCCTGCTTGATCTTGCCTTTTACCTTAAAAGGCTCATAGTTAAATCGGGCCTCTGTTTCATCTGATCCGACATAATAGTTTTCCCCCATTTTTTCAATGGTTGCATAGATGTGTTTTCTATTCACGTCTGAAGAGATGATTCGAGCTAACTCATTTTTTTTATATTCATAGAAAATGGCCTTTCCATTGGGTAGAAGTTCTTTCTCTAGTCGATAAGCATAATTTTTTTTGGGATAAATACGTTCTGTTCCATCGGGCCAAATAATACGAACTTCATCTTTCTCCATCACAAATTTGATATTACGAAGATCACAGGTGCTGTCTGGACCTTCTTGGCTTAAATTACTCAACCCATAGGAAGATGTTTTTAAAATACCTTTATTGCCTTTGATTGCAAATTCCAAAACACAGCCACTGGGGTCTCGCACTAAAAAGTAGGAAGAACGGCCATTAAAACCAACTGAAAGGTGAGGGTGGAGCACCCAACTCTTGCTTTTTTGAGAAGCTATTGCTTCAGCTAAGAAGTATCGATCTGCCTTTTCCTTCTCTTCATAGCGCCCCAGAATTTGAGGAGGAATATAACTTCTTTGAAGCGAAAGGTCTTGGGCCCCTCTTACCTGAAGATCTGTCTCATGAATAAAAACTTGACCAGACAAAGGAGCGATAAACCCGCCTATAAGAAGATCTCCATTTAAAGAAGCCACTTCCTCTGGAAGTGAGGGAGTTACTTCTTCAAAAGAAGCAGCGGTGAGTTGTGAGCAAAGACAAAGCAGCAATAAGTAGCGCATAAGTGGTTCTCCGCGAAAAGAACCAACATCTTAAGGAATCAATATTTTATTGTAAACAGTGTTTTTTTATCCCGCCTATTCTGTCATTCTTTTTGTACCTATTCCTGTTCATCCTGTTTTTTTATCTTGTGGGCTTTGTGATTCCAATTTCGGAAAGAAACCGGCTTACACGCATACAACGATGCTGCCCCCACAAAGTGCGGTTTTCCACATGACTCAAAAAAAGCCGCCTCTTTGCTCTTGTCATACCCACATATAAAAGCCGCCTTTCCTCTTGTATATCTCCATCTCCTCCAAAAAGGCTATTGGCATGAGGCAGAAGCTCCTCTTCCAACCCCACGATAAAAACATTATCAAATTCCAATCCCTTCCCATTATGCAGCGTCATTAGGGTCAAGCGCTCGCCATTCTCTTCTTCTCCTAAAGAAGATTTAAGCACTAATTCTTCCAAAAAAGTCTGCAAAGAGGAACTTTCTAACTCCTTTGCTTTACTTACCAATTCTTCCAGGTTTTCTTCACGATCATCTTGTGATTCAGGCTCTTCTTTTAAATACTCGCGATAAAGCGTCTCTTGAATCACCCTCTCTACTAAAACATCCAGAGGCAATTGATCTATCATGCTCCTTAAAGAATGAATCAAATGCACATATCCTGTTATCCCCTCGACCACTTTTTTGCTTAATTTAATTTCTTTAAATCCAGTTTGAGCAATCTCTTCCAAAACATTAAATAAAGGTTTTTCCATTGCTTGAGCATACAATCTGATCTTGTCCAATGTTGAGGGCCCAATGCCGCGTTTAGGCAAATTGATCGTACGTAAAACAGCCACAGAATCAGATCCCTGGTGCATCACTCTTAAAAAAGCTAACACATCTTTAATTTCGCGCCTTTGATAGAATGAAAGGCCTCCTACAATGCGGTAAGGAATACCGCGGTAAATTAAGGAATCTTCAAAAATACGCGATTGAGCATTGGTGCGGTAAAAAATCACCATTTGATTCAAAGAATCGCCTTTACGTCGTAGGGAAGAAATTTTATCCACTATAAAATAGACCTCATCTCTTTCCTGATAACCTTTATATAAATAAACATCCTCTCCTTCTCCTAACTCGCTCCAAAGCTCCTTATTACTCTTATTGCAGGCAATCAAAGAGTTGGCTGCTTCCAAAATGCTATTTGTGCTGCGATAATTTTGTTCTAGAGAGATCACTTTTGTATGAGGATAATCACGCTTAAAATTAAGAATATTACGAATGTCTGCTCCGCGCCAGGAGTAGATCGACTGATCGGGA
>CALBHK010000094.1 GCA_937894565.1 uncultured Chlamydiae bacterium | reverse complement strand
AACTCAAAATTTTCCAATAAATCTGCTCAAAAAATATCAATTTTTTCAAGCAAAGTAAATGACGCAAGATGTCTATTCCATTTTCATCACTTTAAGGGCCTGGAAGGGTTTTCCACCCCCCTCAAACGAATAGTGATACCATTCCAAAAAATTAAGACGCAAGCCATGAATTGTGCCGCTCATCACTCCTAATATCATATTGATCATATGGGCCATCGCCATTAAAACTATAGCAATTACAAGGGGCATGCTATCCGCCATGCTATTAATCGTAGTGCTTAAAATTCCTCCTGCCAATCCTAGCGCAAATAGACGCAAATAGGACATCACATCGGAAAAAATTTGAATAGGGCTCATGATTTCTAGTATGCCTATCCATCCCGATTGAATGATAGAAAGGCTGACAGCTAAGGCGCTCCCACCTGCTAATAGATAAAGCCCTTCTTTGATTCCTTCCTGTGGAGTTAATCCAAAGACATACTGAAGAAGGGTGATAGCTCCCACCTGCTCAGGAAAATAAAGATAAGCCCCGATCATTGCAAGAATCCATCCAAATCCCTTCCAATTTTTATCCAGATAACGAGCAAAAGAAAAACAAATATGCAGAACACCGATAAAAAGAGCTAACTCCATCATGATTGAGCTTGATAGGCTGTTAAGAATAGCATGATCTAGAGAGCCATCAGGCTTTGTTTTAGCAATTTTAAGAACATCGTCGCCCGTTTGAGCTGATTTTATTTGAGGGAATTCTTTACCCCATTCTGCATAAGGCGCGACTTGATGCTTGATGATATATTCTGCTTTCTTCTTTGCCAGATAGTGAATGCCCGAAGTGCTTCTAATAGGGCTCTGAACTCCAACATCCATTCCAAAATAAGAATTGGTCAACACTCCCCAAATGATACAGGTGCAGGAGAGCAGAGTGGCGAGTGTCAAAAGACGTTTAGTCGTCTTGCTAGGTTTTGGGAATTTATACCATAAGTAAGTCGAAAGGAGCAGGTAGACGCTCCCATAGCCGGCATCTCCTACGATCATGGCAAAAAAGAGGGCAAAAGAACACAGTACCCATAAAGAGGGATCTTTATCTTGAGGGCCCGGTGTATCATATATAGAAATAAGGTCCTCTCCTATTTTTGAAAGGCCCTTATTTTCCAGATACGTAGGAATGACATCACTTTCTTCAATTAACACTTCCTGAATATAAACGCCTAAAATTTCTCCAATTTTCATCACCGGTTCTATTTTATTCACAGGAATAAAACCATAAGAGGTAAATAAAGAGTCATTTAATAGGGGCGTGGAAGCATTTTGCACCTTATTTAAATTATAATCATTTAGATAGAAATAAAAAGCGTGATGAAGAAAGTCACTGTATTTAGCAAGTTCTTTAAGTTCTTTTTCTGTTTCGTGTATTTTGATAGTTAAACGTTTTTTTTCTTCTAATAAAATGGAAAGAGAACGCTCGATAAGCACCTCTACCATATCTTTATACTCTTTTTCGCCATCATCAATTGCTAAATAAAATTTTAGGTCAAATTCTTCACCAACCAAAAAAAGACCTTTTGGAATTTCTTGATTCTTAGAAAGGCCCTTAGAGACAAAAAATCTAAATTTATCATTTGAATGCGCCTCAATATAGCGTAGATCATCTAAGTCAAACTCGCCAAAGGGAGATACGCGTTGAATTTCTAAGTTTAAAGTGCGTTCTTCCTCAGAAAGCTCCTCCAACTCTTTTTTGTATGTGTTAATTTTCTTGACGAGTTCTTCAGTTTCGGTAAAATCGTTCAATTCTTCTTGCTCTTGACGAGCTACACTCATCAGCACCTGAATGGCCTGAAAGATAGGAATTTGAGGAGAAAGCGAAAGTTTAACCCCATCAAAATGGATGATACCGGCCTTTTGGGCCATTTGATAAAAGGCTTCCCTATCTTTTTCAGCTCCCACAAAAAGAAACTTTTTTACTTTAAGATGCATGCTCACTCCCAGATCTTTCTAGTTCTATCTGCGCGCGTTCTTCTATTTTTTCTTTAGCTTTCTTAACTTGCCCGACTGCGGTTAAAAGCTGGTCCCCTAAAAAAACTTTAATTTTTTTAATTGTTTCTTTAGCGCGTGGGATTAGAATTTTTTCAAAGAGGTTAACGCGAATGCTCACTGCGCGTAACTCTTTTTCTAAAAGCTCTTTTTTCTTTTTGCTGATTTCAATTTTTTGCTTAAAAGTAGTGAGTTGCCGCAAACCCTCAATCACACCCTCTGTCCAGGGCGGGGTTTCTAATAAATAATAATTTAAAGAAGGAAAAACCACTGCTTCAAAGACGGGAATTTCTACTCCGGCAATATTTTCTTTACGTATTCTCACTTCTTCAAAGGCGGTAGCAACACTCGGAGTGATGACAACCATATCGGAAAGAAGTTCTGCAAAATGCATCGCATTTTGAGATGCCTGGTTTAACTCTTTTTGCAGTTGGATAATTTCTTCACGTGCATCATAGACAACCATTTGAAGCATGGCTTTTTTAAGCTGCAAAGTAGGTAAATAACGCTCTAGCTGAGCTTTATGGCGCTCCTGAGCTCTTAGTTCATTCTTTGTCAGTTTAATTTTAGCCATTGGTGCTTCCTGCTAATTCCAAAGAAGGCCAATAACGCTCAACCATGACTTCTTTAATGCCGACTTCATCTCTTTCAAAAATGCTACCCAAAATGGCCCAACCTAAGTCCAGAGCTTCGTCAACAGAAATGTTGACCTCTAAATTCATCATCTGCATTTCAAAAGCTGAAGAAAAGCGCAATAACTTTTGGTCATATTTAGACAAATTAAAACCCATACTCTGTCTTTCAGTGGCTTTTTTAGAGTCTGCATAGAGGCGGATCATCGTATTGGCTAAATCGCCGTGATCTTCTCTTGTCACTTTTGAAATCACATTTTGCTTGAGTCTTGATAGTGAACCGAAAGGGTCGATCATTCCATTTTTAAGATAAAACTGTCCCTCTGTAATATACCCTGTATTATCTGGTACAGGGTGGGTGACATCATCACCTGGCATCGTGGTGACACCAACGATTGTGATAGAGCCCCCACTTTCAATGGTGACCGCTTTTTCATAACGCGAAGCGAGTTCGGAATACAAAGAACCTGGATAGCCCCTATTAGACGGGATCTGGTCCATTGTAATGGCAATCTCTTTAATGCTATCAGCAAAGGCTGTCATATCGGTTAAAAGTACAATGACATCTTTTCCGGCAACTGCAAATTTTTCTGCGCAGGCCAGAGCCATGTCAGGCACTAAAAGACATTCTACAGCAGGATCTGTCGCTCTATGGACAAACATGATTGTTTTATCTAAAGAACCTGCTTCTTCGGCATTGTCGATAAAAGATTGATATTCATTAAAAGTAAGTCCCATGCCGCCAATAATAACGATATCGGCATCTGTTTGATTCGCAATGCGCATGAGGAGTTGGTTATAAGGCTCCCCTGGAATAGAAAAAATAGGAATTTTCTGAGATTTGACCAGACAGTTAAAGATATCGATCATGGGAATATTGGTGCGCACCATTTCTCTTGGAATATTTCTGCGTACAGGATTTAATGAAGGGCCATTGATTGGAACCTCTTCCCCCACGATAGGCGGTCCTCCATCAATTGGCTCTCCGGCCCCATTTAAACGTCTTCCCAAAAGATCACGGCTAAAAAGGGCTTGCATTTCGCGTTTAAGAAAAACGATTTCATCCCCGGTTGAAATGCCTCTGGAGTCTTGAAAAACCTGCAGAGTGACTTCAGCTCCATGAATGCTTAATACTGAAGCATAAACAAAAGGAGATCCATCTCGGGGGATAATTTTAGCCAATTCACCCAAAACGACATTTTCAGCCGTCACGGTAATGAGGTTTCCCCGCATATTGTTGATTCGATCATAGATTTTTTTCATAATTCTCCTAAGGAAGTATGTATGAATAAATTAAATGTTTGGGCATCGCGAAAGCTCTCGCGGTTGAACGATCGCAAATGACCCTGTATTATTAATATAGGGTCATTTGCAATCGATTCAACCCCGAGGCTTTGGCGAGTCCAAACATTTAATTTATTCATGCACACTTCCTAACCTCGTTTGGATCAGCAATTGCTCATTTAGCATCATTTCAATTTTATCAATAAACTGCTGATATTCTTTAGATTGAAACACTACAAAATTCATGTTTTTAATGAGGTTTTGTAAGCTTAAAAAATAGCGTCTGGCTGCATCATGGGTTTGAAAATAAAAAGACATATCAAAAATACGGTTAATGAGCTCGAAGCTAACGATTTGTCTCTTGAGAGGACAGTAGCTATCTTCTTTATCAAAGGCATTTTGCTGTAAATAGCAGAAATCATAAAGCTCAGCTTTAAGATAGAGAATCATCTCCTCAATCGCTGTTCCTTCTTCCCCGACCACTTCCATCCGTTTTCCAATCACATCCCCATCTTTTAAAATTTTAGCAGCCCTCTTCACCTTTTCATGCCAGTTATCTACATATTTAGCTAGATCTTTGCCCACTCCAGCCATGTATTTAGACCAGGATTCGCGAGGGTGAATAGAAGGGTAGCGCCTGGCGTCGGAACGCTCTTTGGACAACCCTAAAAAGGCCCCGACAACCGCAAGAGTAGCCTGTGTGACTGGCTCTTCAAAATTACCTCCTGCCGGAGAAACAGCCCCCCCTACAGTAATAGATCCGGTAGATCCATCACTTAATTGCAGCACCCCTGCGCGTTCATAAAATTGAGCTATTCGCGAAGATAGATATGCCGGAAACGCTTCTTCTCCGGGAATTTCTTCCAGACGTCCCGATATCTCCCGCAATGCTTGCGCCCAACGCGAGGTAGAATCAGCAAGAAGTAATACATCGAGCCCCATTTGACGGTAGTATTCAGCCATCGTCATCCCCATATAAATAGAGGACTCCCTGGCGGCTACTGGCATAGAAGATGTATTGCATACAATAATTGTACGTTTCATTAAAGGATCGCCTGTATGGGGATCAATGAGGTGGGGGAATTCTCTTAAAAGTTCAACAACTTCGCCAGCACGCTCTCCACATGCTACTACAATCACAATATCGACATCAGAAAATTTAGATAGATGGTGCTGCAAAACTGTCTTACCAGCTCCGAAGGGTCCTGGAGTACAGAAAGAGCCTCCCTTCACAATGGGAAATTGTGTGTCGATAATACGCAGACCTGTTTCCATCATCTTTTCGGGACGCACTTTAACACCCGCTAAAAGTCCTTTTTTAATAGGCCATTTTTGCATCATGGTAAATTCATGTTCTCTTCCTTCTTCATCCACTGCTTTTGCCACCACTTTATCTACAGCATAAGAGCCATGAGGAATGACCCAGGTGAGCTTGTATTTACCATACTTAGAGAAAGGAAGCATGATCCGATGGCGAAAACGCGTCTCTAAAGTAGTACCTAAGGTGTCTCCTCGTTGCAGAATCTGCCCAACTTTTGCAACTGGTTCATAATCCCAATGTTTGGTGCGGTCAATAGGGGGAATATAAACGCCGCGAGGCAAGAAGAGACCAGCCTCTTTAGCCACTTTCTCTAAAGGGTTTTGCAGACCATCCAAAACTGAAGAGAGAAGGCCAGGCCCAAGTTCTGCTTCCAGTAGATCTCCAGTAAAAGAGACCTCCGTGCCGGATTTAACTCCCCTTGTATCTTCGTAGACCTGTATTTTTGCAATGCTGCCAACGATTTGAATGACTTCAGCTTTCAGGCTCGTATCAGCTAATTTCACCATAGCTACTTCGCCCTGACGGATATGCCCTTCATAACGGACGTGTAAAATGTTACCAAAAGCTTTAACAACTTTTCCATTTGCTAGTTGATTCATGATGCTTCCTTCGTAAATGAATCGATAAATTTGATACCCTTATGCCGATCAAGATCGAGATAGCGTTCGGCGATAATGAACTGAACTAAAAAAGCGCAGATACGATCAATGGAAAAAGTATCCAATTCCACTAAATCTTCAATTGTGCGAAAACGAAATTCGCATAAGGCTTGATGCAGCTCCAGTGGGCTATTTCCATGCATTTCATAGAGAGGCTTGAGACCTGCAAATTCTGTTGGGGGTTCAAATGATTTGCTTTCTTTGAAGAGCAGAAGTTGCATCACAAGAGGATCTTGCGTATTTTCGTATTGAAATTCTTTCAAAAGATCGCGTCCCTGTGAACGTGCGCGGAAAGCAGCGAGGGTGAGCCTCCATCCTCTTTCAAACAAGAGATATTCTTTTACAAAACCCGCTGATAGCTCACTCTCTTTTTCATAATACTCCTTAATTAAAACTGGAAAGGCCTCTATTCGTTCGCTTGTTTCCGGATAACGCATTAGAAAGTCAGTGACATATTCTGGCAAAAGACTTTTAGAGGTAACAGCTTCTTCCAATTCTGAAGCGTTTAAATTACCGTAAGGTAGAAGTATTCCATTTGTCCATAAAGCGCGCATGTTTTTAAGATCATAATAGCGACGGATCGTTCCTACTTTTTCCATATCGGCAAGTTTTAGATTTTCACGTAAAAAATGACGCAGCATTTTAAAGTGAAAAGGCAAGGGGGAGCCGAGTTCAATAAGAGGAAGAGAAGCTGCCAGATAGTAATATTTACTTTTCATGAATAGCTCTATTTCTCATGATGGTTGGATTCTGTTTTTTTTAACTCAAAAAGCATTTCACGTACATCTTTACGGCAAAATTGAGAAAAAAGCTCAATTAAAGTCAAGTTACTCATATCTACAGTATAGTTTTTTCCGATAAGACGCACCCGTATGCCCCCATGGAAGTTGCCAACAGCAATGCTATTAATGCGCAAACGCTCTTGCAGCTCTTTACCAATGGAATGTACAATTTCATCTGCTGTGCATTGTTTACCGAGTTCTATGGCCAAATCGACATCAATTCCTTCTTTTTGAATTGCTTGTGGAATAGAGGTAATAAGATTTTTAATGAGATCTGGCTGAGTGCTAAGGCGATCGATCTTCTCTGCTAACGCAGGAACAAAAAGATGCTCCGCTATTTGCTGCCGTAAAACTTCCAGAGTTTGGCGTACAGATTGATTCAGGGAAGTGTGGAAGACCTCTTCTTCTTTCGCGATTTGTTTGCGCGCTTCATTAAACATTTTCTCACAGTGCCTTTCAGCAGAGGTAATGATTTCTTCTGCTTTCTGATGAGCCTCTTTTACAATATTTTCGGCATTTTCCTTGGCGGGATCTAAGGTTTCTTTGCGCAATTTATCGCAGATTTCCTGAATTTGATGATTACCTTTTTCTAGTGTTTTTGACATTGTAACCCACCCTAATTCAATAATTGATAATTAATGCTAATGTACTCCCCTGAAAGATTACAATCAAGAGGAACGAAAGATAATTTATATATAAATTGTTCCCCTTTTATCTTGTTTTTTATAAGCTGTGTTCTTTAATGGGAGAACAGGAGGACATATGTATAAATTTCGTTATGTTTTGTTTTTTTGCATGCTATTTAGTTGTATATATGGACAGCGTTCTATCGTATTCACCCCGCCTCTTGGGTGGATGCTGCTCGACTCTAAATTGCTCTCTCCCCGCATTAAAGTCATGATTGTAGGACGCGGAAAAAATAACTTCTATCCCCCCTCTATTAATCTTGGTTATGAAGATTATTCGGGTTCTTTACGCGATTATTTAAAAGAGGTTAAAGAGGTCAATCAAAAAACGGGAGCTATTTGGACAGATTTAGGCACTATTCAAACTCTGGCAGGTCTTGCAAGCCTCTCTCAGGTAGATCTTGAAACGGAATGGGGCGAAGTGAGGATGATGCATGTCATCTTTATAGAAGATAAAATTCTTTATGTGCTGACTGCTGCATCCTTAAAAGATGAATTTTCTTCTTTTTTTCCTACAATGCTACCAGCCATGCAGTCATTACGTTTTCAATAAGATGCAATAAAACAGAAGAATGACAGAGATCGGAAGAGC
>CALBHK010000093.1 GCA_937894565.1 uncultured Chlamydiae bacterium | reverse complement strand
GACAACCATTCCATGCTCCACTTTTGTCAAACATGAGGCAACTAATTTCGGCATGGGTCGGGGATTGGCTTCTGATCCTTGGGTGACTTTAACCAAACAAACTCTGCACTTTCCTCCAGTATTTTTTATACTCGAATAATAACACATGGCCGGAGGATATTTATCCCCAATTAATCGGGCTGCTTGAAGAATCGTTGTTCCTTGTGGAACTTCGATACTTTTGCCATCTATGGTTACCTTTAATAAATCACTCATCTTTTATCTATTTGCTTGTTAGCTATTTACTTGCTAAAATTTCACTTTTGTCTAATAATATATATTATTTATTTTTTGTTCAATAGTAATTATATTTTGTTTGACTTTCGTTTATAAAAGCTTTAACCTTTTGAAGGATAAACTCTATGTCGACAGGTTCGGTATAGTCAACTTACAAAGGAGTGTTATGTTGAAAAGTTTTATCCAAAAGTTCTTTATTATCGCTATTCTGGCGACATCGTTCATTTCATCCGTTTCTGCAGCGCCGGACTATCAGGTTGAAAATCAAGTACAAGTTGTTGAAAAGGCACAACAGATAGAACAAAAAGGTGTTTTAAAACAAAAAGATAATGGATACCTATATGTAGAAGTATCCAATGATTTTATTGCTGAAACTTTACCTCTGATTGAAGCACAAGGTAAAATTGTTCCTCCAAGACACTATACTAGCAAAAAAGGGATTGGGGCCCATATTAGCGTCATGTATGAAAATGAACAAATTTTGAATGAAATTTGGGAAATTCAGGAACTTGGTCAGGAGTTTACTTTTACTGTGATGGAACTGCGCACAGTGAAATTAAATAAAGATAATAAAATGAAAAAGCTTTGGTTGCTTGCTGTGGATGCTCCAGAATTAGAAGCACTGCGAGAAAATTATGGTCTTTCTTCTAAACTTAAAAATCACGATTTTCATATCACAATCGGGACGCAAATTCCGGGTAAAACGATAAAAACAGATTCAATGAGTGTTGAACACATTGAAGAGTTGGAAGAGGCTGCTTAATTTTTTATCTAGAAGATTTTGATTATCAAAATCTTCTAGATTCTTTCTTGAGGCTAATGCAGTTCAAGTACGGCTTTAGCGATATTTTAAATAGAATTTTATTTTTTAAATTTTTATTGTGATTTTGAATCACGGTTGATACAATTGCGAAAAGAGTTAGGGAAATTCAAAATTGAGGGGGGCTTATGGATCAAAAAATAGGGTGTTGTTTATACGGAGCAATCAAAACTATTGAAGTTAGAGGTATATGCGATTCTCAGGAAGAGGGTATGTGTCAGGGGCATTCTGTTAAAGTTTTATTTGGAGACAACACTATTTTTGAGGGTCCTATAGACACATTAGATCTATGTTCGTTGATTAACGCTATATCATCTAAGCATTTGATTACTGCGATTGATATCGCCCATATTCAAAACCATGGTTTGATCAGCAGTCCATATTTTTCTAAAGTTCCTAATGTGAGATCGGTTATAGAAAAACTCAAAGAATTGAATTGATATGGCATTTCAAACTTAAATAAAGGAAAAATGAAAAAAACTTTCGCGATTTTAGGCTTATTAGCTATTTTTTTGTTATTCGCAGTAGTATTTCGGCTAAATCTAAACAAGCTGTATATAGAGAAGGACTCGTTTGTGGTCTATGAGAACGCAGGTACCTCCGGCATGTTTGCTATGTTTAGTGGCATTCTTGGTGCATTGGATTATTATGACCAGGGGCAATTGAAGGGGATTAGAGTTGATCTGAATGACGGTCCCTATCTAGACTCTGCTCATGGACCTAACTGGTGGAATTATTTTTTTAGTCCTGTCGATTTAGGCGATTCATCGGGAAAAATACACGCCATTACAATAGAGGATCATCTACATCTCGCTCATAAGGGATTTCATATGTCTCGTCACCGTGCTTCGGAGTTGATACAAAAATATGTGCATGTCAGTCCGGGAATTCAAGAGGAGGTGGATGCTTTTGTGCGTGCCCATTTTGATAATCACTTTGTGATCGGAGTCCATCATCGGGGAACAGATAAAGTCACAGAAATGCCCCTCATTCCTTATGAAAGAACAATAAATACACTCAATGAAGTGATTGCCAACTTGAAACCGGAGCAAAAGGTGAATTTTAAAATTTACGTTGCGAGCGATGATCAACATTTTTTAACTTATCTCACGCAGCTCTATCCCGAGAAGTTGATCTATGGTGATTTTGTTCGTTCTGAGGATGAAACCCCCCTTCATCTTGGCAATGATGCGAGATATGGGAGTGTTTATCAGAAGGGGAAGGAGGCTCTTCTGGAATGTCTTCTGCTAGCGCGCTGCCAGTATCTGATTCGTCCATGGTCCTCTTTGAGTATTGTTTCTGACCATTTTAACCCTGATATACCTGTTGCGAGTTTGATGGAAAGGCATTGGTTCAAAGCGCTATTTAAGCCCGATACAGTGCCTAAACCACTGCAGGTAACTGTTGAATTATCTGAAAAGGTTAAATGGATCCAAAAAAATGGTTGGCGAGATAATGGGGAGATCGAATAAGATCTTTTGTATCATTAATAGAAAGATTTTTTGCGGAAAAAATAAATGAATAAGGCGGATTGTAGCGCTCTCTAAATACTTTTAGACTTTTTGCTTGCGTTACCCATCCTGATTTCACCTCTACAGGAATAATGGCCCCATCGATCTCTTGCAAAAATTCGATCTCTGAGTTCTTCTCATTCCAACCATATAGAGAGCTAAAGCCTGCATAAAGAAATTCCTGAGCAATAAAATTTTCGGCAAAGTACCCCTTAAAAGAACCATAATCATAGTCATAAATGACCTTTGGACTCAGGTTGCTCATTGCTCCTAAAATACCCACATCAAACACATACAGTTTGAATACATTTTCTTTAGTATATACTCATACCACTCCAAAGACCATATTGGGATTAAATTGAAAGCTCTTG
>CALBHK010000092.1 GCA_937894565.1 uncultured Chlamydiae bacterium | reverse complement strand
TTATTTTTGTGCAAAAAAAGACAGAAATAAGTTTTCTTTATTTTGTTTGTAGTCGGTTAGAAGGAAGAAAGCCAGATTTTAGCTAGGTAGAGGGTTGTGATGATCGTGACAACCGTCAAACATTGGTTCATGATTTGAAAAATGAACCACACGGAATCATTGTGGAAAATTCTTCTGGCAGGAAGACGTTCTATGTCATATCTGATGATGGGGGAAAATTGTTGATTTAACCAATACACCGTTTCTCCAATACTTCGAACGAGCCAGAAAACAGAAAAAATGAGCCAAAACAGAATCCAATCATGTAAATACAAAGAAATAGAAGCCGCAGTTGCCCAGAAGAAACTAAACACAAGGGCATCACCCCAGACATACATGCCAAGCGGATAGAAAAAAGGTGTTTCCCCATAGGCATTCTTTCTTTTGGAACAGGCGTTAAAGGCAAGAATAAAAATAATTAAATTAAAAGTGATGACAAAAATGAGGAAGGTAACAGAAAGGGAGGTCATGAGAATTTGATTCTATCAGATAGAAACTTGAGGATACAGGGAGGGAAGAGGATCAAAACATACCCCTTCTATTTTGACTAACTTATAGTAACAAGGTATACTTCTATGTTTGATGGAAATTGAACTCACAGATCCTTTATTAGAAAGGTAAGATGTGAATACTCATTCACTCTACAGTAAAGTTCGTCGCCCGTTGGCAATCCTGTGTATGTTTGCATTAGCGGTATCGGGATTTTTTGGATTGTATTTTAGCGATATGCAACCAAAAGAGGAACGATCAGGTGCGATGGTCTTGTTTTTTTTGTTGTTCACTCTCTGGATGTTAGCCACATCTGCCGGACGATTGGTAACCATTTGTGTATATGAAGCGAGATATCGGTGGGTAAACATATTTTCACTGATCTTCTTTATTTGTGTATGGCTGTTCGGGGCTATCTTGCCACAGACACCGGCGCCCACGTACGAGGGGGGATACAAAACGATGGATGCCATTTTTGGGGCGGTTGCTCTCTTTTGGGCGTATCTGAGTGTTGCTCTCGATGTAGGTGAGATTTTCTTGTGAAGTTTGTAGGTCAGGGTAACTCCTGACCTCTTCTTATGGATTAAGCTTGAGGATACAAGCTCAGAAGGGTATAATTCCAGTGTACTTTAAATTAAATAATCCCCTGTAGCTCAATGGCAGAGCGGTTCGCTGTCAAACTTAGGCAGCTCTTAGTGGAAACACTAAGATGTAAATCAGGCTAATTCGGGGAACCCCAGCCTTAAACTGGAAAATCCCGAGCTAAATCATCTTTTTATTAAGATGTAAATGTGTAGAGACTATATACCTGAGACCTACGTTCATTTTGAATATGGTCATGAGATAGTCCAAGCCTTTCAGTAATGAGAGAGTCCTTGTAACGAAAAGGTTGTAGGTTCGAGTCCTACCGGGGGAGCAGCGTAGGATGTATGTGTGACTCTGCTAACAATGAAAAGGGAAATTTGTGCTCCACTGTAAGAGTTTTATTATCTAAAAACGATACTCAACAACAATCTTGGGACATGTGGATCATTCTAAAACAAGAAAAACAGGACAAAGTTTATAAAGAGTGCATAGACAGAATCTAGTATTTATATAATAGTAGGCCTATACTCTCGATAATTAATGGCAGCGGCGATTTTAAAATATACAGTTGTAACTTTTGGATACAAAGAATTAGTTGGGATTATCGGCTCTGGTGGAATAGATCGAGTAAAAAAAGAGTTGAAAAATTATAATCTATATTCTGTTCTTCAAGTGTGTGCGAAAGCTTCATCTCTGTTAGTGGCTAAGGGGATCACTAACCCTCTGACCCAGGCAGAGCTTCTAGCTGCATATTTTCCACTAGAAACAAGACTTAAATATTACGAAATTGCTAGAGTAAAGGCTGAAGGCTCCCCATGGGTTATTTTCTACGAGCAAAACTATCTTACGCTGGTAAAAATTGCACTGGAAGTATGTTCGCAGAATGAGGGAGGTCTTGTGAAGCCGGAAGATCTATCTCAAGTAGGCAATTGGCTGCTTATTATTAATGAGCAAATGTACGCTGATGAGATTGGTGGGGGGTTAATAATTCCATATGCAAATGAGAGAGAAAGGCTGAGAGCTGCTTTATCGAGATATTATTTTTTTATGGCTGCTGAAAGACTGGCATATAAATTAGGCAGATATTACTGGTTCGTGAAATATTTTCGAGCGAATAGGCCACAAGGCGTTGACATTGATAAATGGTTTATTGATGCTACTGGGGATGTATCTTTGGATGATTATATCGCTGTATTAGGTTCGCTTCTCGTAAAGTGGGTTAATATTCCCAACAAGGAAATACCTTCTGAAGAATGGATTACCTGTTTAAAACGTTACTTCTCTGAATCAAAGCTATCGAAGGCGATTATTGAGAAAACTTTTGACTTAATCGCAATATCGGTTGAAGATTTTTCATCGGAATATGACAAATATACGAAGGAGGTTTT
>CALBHK010000091.1 GCA_937894565.1 uncultured Chlamydiae bacterium | reverse complement strand
ACCGATTGCCTGAGGAGTCACTTTTAAGGGCTTTAAAGTGCGAGGGTCTATTATATGTGTATACATCTCCCCCTCTAATTCCCACTGCTGTAAATAATTTCCACTAGTCGCAATTGCTTCATCCTGCATCTCTACAATCGCTAGAGCATTTTTTGGATCGCTATCCCCTAAAGCACTAATAAAAAGCCGCCAGTTACGCTTAGTTGGATGCTTACCGCAAACAGAAATCTCACCACCCCAGTCCACAATGAAATTTTGACATCCTATTTTTTTTAAAGCGGCCGCTAACTGGTCCACTGTATCGCCTTTTGCTATGCCGCTTAAATCAATTTGGGTGCGCAGATCTTTTTTATGCAGCACTCCCTCTTTAACAGTTAAATTCTTCCAGCCCACAGCGATGCGTAAGCTCTCTAACTCTTCTTCTTGCGGCATGCGATGCTTTTGAAACGCCTCCTTCCAAATGCTGGCAACTGTGGCCACACTTGGGTCATAGCGCCCAACTGATTCCAAATAATGCTTTTCCACACGTTTAAGAAGCCTTTCCATTTCAGAAGAAATGGCTATTTCATGGCTGCTTGATTGGTTAATTTGAGAAATTTCAGAATCGGGATTATAGTGATCAAACACTTTGTGAGTATGATTAAAAACCTCTTGAATCACTTGCGTAACCATTCCTTCTTGAGCATAAGGCTGCGCCAAAGTAATGACATAGGGAATGGTCATCGCCACGCCCTTAACCTGTACCATTTCATGTTTAGGCGCTTCATTAGAGCAAGCAGCAAGAAGTAAAGCTAAAGAAATAATTCTTAAGAAAAATCGCATCTTTTTTTATAACTTTTTAAGGTGTTTTTCATCAGCATCGCAATCGTCATGGGGCCAACGCCCCCTGGAACCGGTGTAATAAAAGAACAGCGCTCTTTTACCCGTTCAAAATCCACATCGCCAATCATCTTTTGATTTTCATCTTTATTAATCCCCACATCAATCACCACCGCCCCCTCTTTCACCATATCCGCTGTGATGTATTTAGGAGACCCAATAGCCACAATTAAAATATCAGCTTGCAAACAGATCTCTTTAGGATTGGGAGTAGAGCGATGAATAATAGAAACTGTGGTACTTGTAGGGGTGTCATCTTGCAAAAAAAGAGCTGCTGTTGGCTTGCCCACTATGTTGCTTCTTCCCAAAATAACCACGTGTTTCTCTTTCACACTAATGTTGGAAGCAGACAAGAGCTCCTTAATTCCCAGAGGTGTACAGGGAACAAAACCCTCACTATCCCCTAACAACAATTTCCCCATATTAATGGGATGAAAGCCGTCCACATCCTTATCCGGATGCACCCATCGAATCACACGATGCGTGTTGATATGTTTAGGCAAAGGCAGTTGGATCAATAGACCATCAATTGCCGGATTAATATTAATCTCTTCAATCTCTCTAAGAAGCTCTTCTTCTGTAATGGAGGCTGAAAAATGACGTCGAATGGAACGTATGCCGATCTCTTCACAAGTTTTAATTTTCTTATTTACATAAATTTTAGAAGCTGGATGATCTCCTATAAGAAATACAGCCAGACAGGGTGGCCGTTGGGGAGCGCGCCCAGAAGAAAAAGAGGCAATTTCCTCTTTAAATCCCTTTAAAATGTGCGCACTCAGTGCCTTTCCATCTAAAATCATTTCTGTTCTTTTTTTAATTTGAGTTCAGATTCGGCCTGTGTCTCTCGTAAATATAAAATATTTACCTCTCCTTTAAATGTGTATTGATGCCTTAAATAACGCTCAAAACCTACTTGACTAAGTGCTGCAGCAGAGGGCCAAACATCTTCCCATTCATAGGCATCCACAGGGCATAATGGCGCTAGCCTCTCTTTAATTTTCTCGCAATCGGGAGAAACAATGGTTTTAATTCCGTCAAGCAATGCAGGCACATTTTCGATAGGAACTAATTTCGCTTCATTATGGACCCAGCAATAAATGCCTCCGCTACGCGCATCAATCATAGGCATAAAAGGATCCTCTTTTAGAGAGCGATATCCCTCAAAAGTAGAGACACTGACAATGGGTATTTCTGCAGCAAAGCTCATTGCTTTTGCTGCCGCTACCCCCACGCGAATTCCCGTATAAGAGCCAGGGCCTACCGCTACGACTAAATAACTAATGGAATTCACATTGAGCTTTAACTGACTCAGCAACCTGTCTATGGTCGGCATTAAAAACTGCGAGCATCTATTACCTGCCGGTAGCGCATTCACTTGAAGGAGGCGTCCATCTACAGCAATCGCTACAATTCCATGATCTGTACAAGTATCTATCAATAACGATTTCATCCTATCTCCCATTCAATTCTCTTAGGAATCACCACATTCTCCAAAGTTTTCACAAAATAGTTATCGGTCATTCCTGAAATAAAATCAACCACAGCGCGAACAGGAGATAAGTACTCCCGATACGCTTGCGGCTTGTTATGCAAAAAATGCAAATATAAATAGCTCTGATCATCCTTGTCCACATAGTCTTTGAGTAAAAATTCAAATAAAATACGGTAAGAACGCTCAATTTTATGCGACTCTACTTTCAATTTTTTATGCACATAAATTTTTTCAAAATTAAATTTCCTCAACGTACTTAGTGCTTCTAATGTTTCTATAGAAAAAGCAATATAATCCTTTCCATAGCTATTATAAATCACATCTCGTGCCAAATGGCTCAAAATATCGCGGTTCATTTTCCCCAAATGCGTCTGCGGAACCTCCTCTCTTGTGATGATCCCTAAACTAATGGCATCTTCAATATCTCTTCCCAGATAGCTCATCGTATCGCAAATTTTTACTAAACAGCCTTCCAATGTAGCGGGTATTATATTGAGATCCGGGTTTTTTAATTTTTCCTCCAAATCAGCTTGATGATCTTCCCACGTTTTTCCAAAAAGCGGATACAAAATGCTCTCTTGCATGCCGCCATCATGGCATAAAATGCCATCATAGACCGCTAAACCAAGATTAAGAGGCTCGATCATGCTAAATAAACGGCATGATTGCCAGGGATGAGCAAAAGATCCCTCCCCATATTCTTTAGAAAGTGCACCTAAATAGAGCTCTCCTTCATGTCCAAAGGGCGGATGGCCCACATCATGCGAGAGAGCGATCGCTTCCACAAGATCGATATTTAAACGCAAAATTTCTGCAATGCCCCTGGCAAAATTACTCACTAACTGAACATGTAAGCTGCGTTTAGTGAGATGATCTTTTTGAATTAAATAGACAACTTGCGTCTTATCGATATAACGAGCATAGGCTTTTGAATGGATGATACGATCGACATCCCGCTTGTAAGGAAGGCGATGGTCTTCTTCCAATCCATGACGCCTGGAATGTTCTTTAGAAAAAGCCGCATGTGAATTATAGATGATCTCTTCATTGGCAATAATTTTTTTACGAAATTCCATCAAATTTTCAAGTAGAGACATGCGCAACCTCTTTATTTAAGATTATCCTAGAAACGGCAGTTGAATCCGGAAACAAAGCACAATCTTTTGAGCCACAAT
>CALBHK010000090.1 GCA_937894565.1 uncultured Chlamydiae bacterium | reverse complement strand
GAACTGCTTCGACATCGGCAAGCCTGACTTAAATTCAGGGCGCCTCCTCGTCAAATTCCCAAATCTTCAATGTGTTTCGGTATAAAAACTACAAAGCAGTAAAACCTTTTACTTTTAATTCAGATAAATCTTTCTCCAGCTGTTCTTTAAACAATAGATATTTATCTTTTCCTGGATTGTTGTTAATTGCAGTTTTATTAACGTAACAAGCTAAACTACAAGTTGCAAACTTAAAGTATGCATTGCTCTCATAATCTGAACACTTTGGTGTTTCCCCAAAGTTGATAATACTCTTACTGCCTGTAGCTGCCCAAAGAAAGAGCTTTAACATCTCTGTATTTTCAGCATACTCATCAAACCATCTATGCATCCAACCTTTAATAGTATTACCTGGAATGCTAAATAAATCTTTCATCCCTTGAACTGAAACTTGAGAGCCTTCCACTTTTAAGCGCAAATCCTCTGCGTTTGCATTACGAAGAGTTTCGCTTACAAGGATTTTAGGATCGAAGAGGCCTGTTGCAATTAAACTAAATTGACTTTTTTTAACTTCTTCAACGATATCATTCTCAATAATGTTACGGTCTAAGTTTAACTCCTTCACTTCATTGGTAATCCAATCACCATGTTCAATAAGCATTTCAATATCAGGCACAGCATCTTCTCCCCACCAATCCGGTTTATTATTCTTAATTCGGGAATATAAAAAAGATGCAAATTTTTCAATCTGATCAAAGTAATCATTCACTTGATCAGGTAAATCATCATCAAAATCTACTTCTTCTAAATTAGGCTTCTCTATAGGATTTTTTAAAAGGTCTATGACTTCAAAAGAGAGGTTGACTAGACGCATCTTTTCTTTTTCTGGCGAGTCCAGTCCATTATTATCAGCTTTCCACAACTTTTCGTAAGCTTGAAAAATTTCACGATCAGTCCTGATCGCCACTAAAAGGTCATAGACTGCAGGAGAAAACAAACATCCAACGGGTTTCTTTTCTAAGAAAGCAACTCCCATTAAATAACCCAAAGCTTTATACGCCTTGTCTTCAATTTTCACTCTCTCTTCAACTATTTGCGTCATAGGCACTTCTTGTTCTACTTGCAGCAAAGTCCCATTCTCCTGATTCTTCCAAACCATTATTTTCTTGTACCCAACAATTACCGGATTCTTTTTAGGTGATAAAAGAGATTTCATTGCCTCTCCCATTTCGGAAAAAAAGGCTCTTGACAATCCACCCGCATCCGAACCATCCATCTCATCTCCATGAAGATCTAAAAATTTGATGTCAAATTCTATAGGGTAGCTATCATCAACTAAAACGTCTGCTAATTCATTTAATACTGAAATGGGATTATGTCTCACACGCTCTAAACGCATTGTTACCGATACTCCTGCAGCTTCACCAGTACGATAATCGTTCCAAGTGCGAATACTTTCTTGAGCAAGCTTTTCTTTCGTTAATTCCTGCAGGATCTCTGCATCTTGCAGCAGAGCAGGAGAAAGATATTTAAACCTCTTGTGATCTTCTTTAATCAGAACAAGCGCCACTTCTTTAGTAAAATACTGCAAACGTTCAGGTTTTTCTTGAATGACTTCTTTTGCATACTCTAGATCATTTAATTTAAATTGAGCCTTCACCTCATCATTTAGATGGGATGCTACTAACCAAATGTCATCTGCATTCACCTGCATTTTTCTGTTTATAACAGTTATCGCCATTTCATCAGTCGCATACTTCATGATTTCAGGCTTATCATTAAAGTTACGTAATAATAGACGCTCAGTGATTAATTCCCTCTTCACTTCTTCGCTTAGGTGGTTTTCAGCTGTCCAAAATGCATTTGGGTTCACCACTATTTTTTGCTGCATAAAGGAGCGAGCAAGTTCATTTGTTGCATACTTAATAATTTCAGGTCTTCCATCAAAAGAATGTCTTAAAACTGCTTCATTCACTAATGTTCTTTTTACCTCTTCAGCTAGGTAAGCTTCAACCAATAAAAAGTCGCCTAGATTGTGTTCCAGCCTTGTGCGCATAAAAGACAATGCAACTTCATTGGGTAAGGATTGGATAAGTTGAGGAGCCCGATGAATCAAACCGGACAATACGACGCGGCGATCACTAAACAAAGCACATCTCACTTCTTCCTTTAAATGAGGCGATGCTGCATTAAATTTCTGTGGATCATTTTGCATCATATCGCGCATATATCTTAATGCAACATCATCATCCACGTACTGAATTCTGTCTGGTAAAGCTGCACAAGCAGCTTTTATCACATCCATATTATTTTTAAGCCAGGGAGCTAACGCAGTAAAATCTCTGTATCTCGAACCCATATCCATAATCGCTTCATTTTTAGCCACATAGTCATAACGCCCGACAATCGCGGCTCCCCAAAGAGGGACCATAAGTGCAACAAGCCTAACCCCGCTCTCTTCTTTTAACCAACTGAAATAGTGGCTATTTTGCACGCGGGCATGGGAAAGACAAGGCATGATGACGCATTTATTAAAAAGATGCACAAGAGAGATCACGCTCCCCAATACGGGAATATAAACGATGGGATGGTGGGCGGAAGTGATATTAATACTCATACAATTACCTGTATATTATTGAATTACATAGAGATTCTACCAGATAAAATAGTATAATTCAATAAAGAAATTGTAAAGATAAGGTAAAGAAAAAAATAAAAATAAATAACTCATGTTACGCAAATCGTTTTTTTGTTTTAGCGATGCGGCTTGGGCGGCGAGCCTTTATGCCAAAGACTTCTCTAGTGTGGGATATTCAAACATAAAACCGTTATCTTGCAACTTTTGAGGCACAACATAGCTGCCATGCAACAGCACTTCATCTGCCATCTCATCAAAAAGCAGACGCGCGGCAAAGGCTGGCAAAGACAGCCATGCAGGTCTATGCAGAGTGCTTGCCAATATCTGAGTGAATTCTCTATTTGTGACCGGGTTTGGTGAAACTGCATTGATCACCCCATCTATTTTTTCGTGCTGGATCATCCACAAAAAAAGACGCACCAAATCTCTTAAATCTATCCAGCTCATCCACTGCCTGCCCTCTCCAATCATCCCCCCAAGCCCCCATTTAAAAAAGGGAATCATCTTTTTAAGCGCTCCTCCTTCTTTAGAAATCACCGTTCCAATACGCGGGATCACAAGACGCACCCCCATAGCTTGTACAAATTGCGCCTCTTCCTCCCACTCTTTACAAACAGAGGCTAAAAAACCCTCTCCCGAAGCAGAATCTTCAGTTAATTCTCCTTGCCGCTGAGTTCCGTAATAGCCGATTGCAGAGGCGTTAATAAAGAGGGTGGGTTTAATTTGAAGTTTCTCTATTGCTTTAACTAAAGTGCGCGTGCTAAAGATGCGGCTATCTCGAATTTTACGTTTTTTCTGATTTGTCCATCTGCAAGCAATATTCTCTCCTGACAAATTAATCACCAGATCCGCTGCTTCTAAAAAATCTAAATCCAGCTCTCCCTTAAAAGGATCCCATTTAGAAATACGATCGCCTTTCACCTCAGAATGAGTGAGGATATTGACCTGATAACCCAGATTTTTCATTTCCTCTGT
>CALBHK010000089.1 GCA_937894565.1 uncultured Chlamydiae bacterium | reverse complement strand
ATCTGCTCAAAAAATATCAATTTTTTCAAGCAAAGCTAATTACGCAAGAGGTCTAGTTTTTCTTTTGCTTTTTGTGCCCATTCTCCCTCCATCTTAGCAAGAGATGTCAATTGGCGTATAGCGAGTTCTTCTCTTTCCTGGCGTATGTAGATCTCAGCGCGTAGAAACATCGCTTTTAAGCGTAGTTCAGAAATAACATGGTCATTGACTGCGCGGCTCAATAGCCAGAGCGCTTCGTCATTTTTCCCCAATTCCATCTGTGTGAGGCCCCATTCAATCCATAATTCGATGCGCTGTTCTGCGCTTAATACTTTTCCCTGCGCAGCATCTTCCGCCTGTTGAAAATAAACTATGGCCGCAGTGTATTCTTTGCGCTCTTGGGATAGCATTGCCTTTTCAAAAAGAGTTCTGCAAAGATAGTAGCCGCGCGTGATGCGGTGGTTTTGAAATTGTTCAAGCAACCGATCAAAAATCTCTTCTGCTTTAGCGCTTTGATGGCTTAGGGTGTAAATCTGTCCTAAAGCAAAGAGAGCTTCCTCTGATTCCTTTGTCTCTTTTTCAGCTAATGTTTCAAATGTGTCGGCGCCATATTCTAAGTAAATTGTCTTTTTAGCTCCCGATGCCTGTTTGGCAATGGCAATGTAAGTCCAGCCTTTTCGTAAAGTGATTTGAAAGTCCAGAGCAGTATAGTAGGGAAGCTCTTCTTTTGTAATTAGGCCGGCCTGTTTCATAGAAGCGTAGAGCTCCTGGGCTTTGCTAAAGTAATCGATGGCAGTTATTGGTTCTGCTTTTTCTGTCTCCAGAGTTTTTAAATAGGCAAGGCCGATCAGGTAATAAGCGTGAATTGAAAGAGCTGAGGTAGGAAAGAGGCGATTCATTTGCTGCAGATGAAGGATGGCCTGCGGTTCTGCTTTGATATAGGCGCTGTAAGGATAGCTATGGTAGTAGGCATCCGGAGCATATTTGGATGTGCTCTGTTTTTCCCAAAAGGCTATTCGTTGAGGCGTAAGAATGGTCCATGGGGCCCCTAATTTTTCTTCGCAAAGCGATGCAAAATATAGGGCATCTGGCAGTTCAAGAGGATAGTTTTGAGTGATTTGTAAAAAGTATTCCTTAGCCTTCTCGTACTCATTGTTTAAATAGAAATGAGTCCCCAGAGAGAAAAGGGCCAGCGGAGCGTAAGGGCTTTGGGGGTATTTTTTAATAAGAGAGTTCCAAAGATCAATGGCTTTACTCTGTCTTTCGGGAAGAGCAGAGCGCTGAGCTGTATAGCTGAGAAGATAGTGCAGCTGAGCGATTTCCTGGGGTGGAACTAATTGAGATCCATAGCGCTCTACTGCTTCATTTAATAGAAGATAGGCTTGCTCTTCTTTTTCTGGGCTCTCATAGGCTAAATAGGCTTTGGCCCTCCATATAAGGGCTTCAACTTCTGAGGGATTTAAAATTTGTACAGTTTCAAAACTGAGGAGGGATTTGGCCAGTAATTCATACTTAAGTGCATTTTCGCTTAAACCCGCTTCATTAAAATCATTGATGCCACGTTCCATCCAGGCGCGTAAAAAAGAGGGGTTGTGTAGCACCGCTTGCGAAGTGAGGCGCCGATAGACTTCTTCTCTGGCCTCATAAAGAGGAATGGCTTTAGCGCGAATAATATGCGCGCTCATTTGAAGAGAAGGTTCTATTTGATCTAGGGTCAAATAACGGTTAATTAACTCTTCGCTTTTTCTCATCAGTTTGAGATCGTTTGTTCTTTCTGCCTGTTTAAGATAAAGTTCTGCTAACGGAAGAATCACTCGCCTATCTCCCGTTGCTAAAAGCTCTTCAAAATAAGTTTGTGCCGTGCTAGATGTCTCTTTTTGCAGAAAATGAAGATAGGCGATGCGGTATTTAATCTCCCTTTCCTGAATTTTGTTCTCAGCCTTTATTTTTTTATAAAATTCTAGAGCCAACGCATAGTTTCCCATTGAAGAATAGATTTCGGCTTGCAAGAGATGTATACCGAAACACATTGAAGATTTGGTTTTTGACAGCGTCAGCTTTGTGTCAAAATTTTTATCTTCACTCATGCCTTGCCAGAGGCAATGGTCATTCGCTCCAGATAAAAATTTGTGAGCAGCTTCCTTGTCAAAACTCCAAATCTTCAATCACGTTCAGTATAGTTTATTAACCTGAGCTTTAGCTTTATCTCATTAAGAGATACCAAGAACTTTTTACTCCTCTGCGATTCCTCTGCGTACTTTGCGGCTCTGCGGTTAACTCCTCTTCTCATTCACCTAATCTTCTTCCTCCTTCTCTTTTATCCTCTCCATCCTGTAAACTGAAAAAAAAGGAATACTCACTTCATGTTCACAGCTAAAAACAAAGTCCGTATGCACGATACTGACATGGCAGGTGTGCTCTACTTCCCCCGTCTCTTTCGTTTTGCTCATGATGCCTGGGAAGATTTAATGGAAAAAGAAGATCTTAACTTCACTCACCTTTTCAATGAATCGCCCTTCACCTTTTTAATCGTTCACTGTGAAGCTAATTTTTTTCTTCAACTTCAAGTGGGGCAAAAAATAGAGACTCATGTAGAAATAGAAAAAATCGGCAATACCTCTTTCACCATTTCTTATAAAATGTTTAGGGGTCAAGAACTGGTTGGCAATGCTAAAACTGTCCACGTCACCCTGGAAAGAACAACAAGAAAAAAAATGAACATCCCCTTAGAACTCAAAGAAAAGCTTCAACGCTATCTCCCCGATGCCTCTCTACGCACATAATCAATTTAAACAGATTGTTTTATCTCTTCATGCAGATAAAACGCAAAGTTATCGATGCATTGAATGCGGCGAAGAGCTGCGTTTGCGCTACTCAGAGCGCATACGGGCCCACTTTTATCATATTAAACCTCGCCTGTCGTGCTTTTTTGCCTCCAAAAGCTTAGAACACATACATGCCCAATGGCATTTAAGCGATCAACTCCCCTTAAAGCTAGAAAAACGCTTTCCCTCTATTAACCGAATTGCCGACTGCGTGTGGGAGGAAGAAAAGATCATCTTTGAAATCCAATGCTCGCCTATTCGTTCTTTGGAAATTTTACAGAGAAATAGAGACTATGCAAGCTTAGGTTATCAAGTGATCTGGATTTTTCACGATAACCGCTACAATAAATGGAGACCAACAAACGCCGAAGAAGCCTTAGAAAACAATCCTTACTATTATACTAATATCGATGATGAAGGAAAAGGCTTTATTTACTCTCAAATAGGCTCTAGAAAGCAACCTCTTTCACTCTCTGATTTTAAAAGAGATGCAAGAGGAATGCTCTTTTTTGGAGAACCCATTCAAAACATCCCCAATGCACAAAAACACCCTCTCCAAAAGATTTTATGCAACTTAAGAGATGGCTGGGAGGCTCTTTTCTTATTTATTCTGGAAAATAGCTGCAAATAAAAATCACTTATCGTCGTCTTCAATGAAGCGGTAACCCACTCCACGTACCGTATCAATATGTTTGAAATTAGGTCCCAATTTACGACGCAGCGCCGCAATGTGCACATCGATGTTACGATCGACTACATAAGCATCATCACTATGCAGATCGTCTAAAAGCTGATTGCGCGTTAATACTTTGCCACGGCTGTTTGCCAATTTATAGAGAATACCAAACTCAGAAAGGGTAAGAGCTATTAATTTCCCTCTCTTTTTTAACTGATAACTCTCTCCATCCATTTCAAATTGACCAAATTTAACGATCTTTTTCATGGATTTTTCTTCTTCTTCAGATCCGCGACGCATCACCGCCTTAATACGCGAAAAGAGGATTTTGGGAGAAAAAGGCTTGGTCACATAATCATCAGCCCCCAACTCTAACCCTAATACAATATCGACTTCTTCGCTTTTTGCAGAGATCATGATGATAGGAATGTTTTTTAAATCAGGATTGTTTTTGAGCTTACGGCAAACTTCCAACCCCCCTAAACCTGGTAACATAATATCCAATAAAATCACATCCGGGCGCTCACGCTCTGCTTTGAGATAGCCATTCAATCCATCCATTTCAGAAATGACATGAAATCCGGAGACTTCCCCTTGCAACTTAATAAGATCAATAATATCTTGCTCATCTTCGATAATTAAAATTGTTTGCTTTTCCATAAATTGTTATCCTGGCAATTCATTCTTAAACCTTAAGAATATAGCACATAAATATTCTTGTCAAAAATAAGCAAAAATGGGCAGGATAGAACCATGAAGACAATTAAAATTGCTCTACTCACTCTTGGCTTTATCGCAATTGCACTGCTACTCTTTATCCTTTTTATATTTGACCTCGATTACGAATTGAATCTTGCCAAAGACCATTTTTTAAAAGGAGAATACCAAAAAGCAAAAGCCGCTTTAGAACCTATTTCTTCTTCCATAGAGCCTGCTCAATATGCTCTTTATTTAAGTTATATTGCTCAAGCTCAAAAAGCTAAAGAAGAGCGCAATCACTACTTACAAATAGCTGAAAACAGTAATTCTTCACTTGAAGCACTTCTTAATAAAGCCTTATATAGTTATGTAGAATTTAATGTCGATGCATTCAAGGAGACTTTAGCTAAACTTGACGCTCTTTTTCCAAATGATGGCTGGACGCTCTTTCTCCATCAAATTCAATCTCAGTTTGAAGGTCTCTATGAACAAAGCGCTTCCATTCAAGAGATCCCTCCTTTTTTAAATCTCTATATGGCGCGTACTTTTCAAGAAAAATTTAACATTCAATGGTTAAATCACATAAAAATACAGAACGAAATTAATCAAGGCAACTATTTAACTATCCGCAAAAAACTAGATTCTGATAGCTATTTTCTTCTTGGCCTTACTTATTTAAAAGAGGCTGAAAGCAAACCCCCCTCCAGCGCTCCTCTTTATTTGGAAGCCGCATTTGAAAGTTTTCAAAAAATCCCCCTTGCTACCCCCCTTTATAATAGAGAGCGTCATGATGTCGTCCTTTATCTGATGCGCTATGCTTATCGTTTGAAAAAAAATAACAAGCAAACTTCTCAGTTGCTCGAATGGCTATCTCAGTTAGAAGCTTTTGATGAAATCGACAGTATTAAAAAATTACAACATTAAAACAAAATCCTCTCTTTAAAATCAGGCAGTTGATATAATCGAATAAGTGTAATTTCGAAAGGGGTCTTATGATCACACGTCGCTCTTTTTATTTTCTTCGACATGGACAAACTGACTACAACGCCGGCAAAATCACACAGCCTGGAGAGCATAACCTTCCCCTCAATGCGTGCGGAAGAATGCAAGCGATGCTTATACAGCCCAAAATAAACTCCCTTCCCATCCACACTATTTGCCATAGTCCCTTAAAACGCACTAAGGAGACAGCTAAACTTGCTGCCGTGGATTTAACCTGTCCTTATGTAGAAATTGAGAATTTAAGGGAATGTTGCGATGATATCTGGTATGAAATGGGTACTTTGAAAGAAAAACAAAGTGAATGCCCAAATGTGAATCAGTTCCTCTCTCAAACAGTTGAAGGGATCAATGAAGCTTTAAAACTTGAAGGCAATGTTCTCATTGTCGCGCATGGAGGCATCCACTGGGCCCTATGCTACCATCTCCAGCCCAGCAATCACAATTGGGATTTAAGCAATGCAGGTCTTGTTTATTTCGAGCCTCAAGGGGTGTCCGAATGGAGAGCAGAGCTTTTACATTGCAATCACCCTGTCTTGAATTAGAAAAGGGTCATAGCTATGTTCTGAAAATGGTGCATCTGATCTCTAGCGTTTGCTGCCTCTTCAAATTGCAAATTTTTGGCAGCCGCTTTCATCCGTTTTTCATAGAAAATAATTTTTTTCTCAATCTCATCTTTTGTGTAATGATGAGAAATTTCCAAAGGAGCTACTCCCCTTTCTTTGGGTTCAATGACTTCTTCTTCCATCAGCGAGACAATGGAGCGAATTGTTGTGGTCGGCACAATGCCATGCTCTGTATTATATGCCTCTTGCAGCGCCCTTCTCTTTTGTGTGATTTCTAGAGTTTTTTCAATAGAACGTGTTCTTTTATCTGCATACATCAAGACGCGTCCCTTGCTATTTCTAGCAGCTCTTCCGCATGTCTGAATAAGAGCAGTCTCACTTCTTAAAAAACCCTCTTTATCTGCATCTAAAATCATAACAAGGGTCACTTCCGGAATATCCAGACCCTCTCTTAAAAGATTAATTCCCACCAATACATCAAAGATACCTAAACGCAATTCTTTAATAATTTGAATGCGCTCTAACGTGTCTATATCTGAATGCAAGTATTTAGCTTTGAGACCCAATTCTACCAGATATTTGGTCAGTTCTTCCGCTAAACGCTTGGTCAACACTGTGACTAAAACACGTCCCCCTTTAGAGACCTCTTCACGGATTTCTCCCAAAGCATCATCGACTTGAGCGGTTGCCGGCCGCACTTCAATAATCGGATCCAATAAACCTGTCGGACGGATAATTTGTTCCACCACTTCGCCATGCGCCTCTTCTACTTCCCAAGGCCCTGGGGTTGCCGACACATATACAACGCGGTTAAAATGCTCATAAGTTTCAGAAAATTTTAAGGGCCTATTATCATAAGCGGAAGGCAATCTAAACCCAAATTCCACTAAAGATGCTTTGCGGGCACGGTCTCCATTGTACATCGCATGCAATTGAGGGATGGTTTGATGCGATTCATCAATAATAAACAAAAAATCTTTTGGAAAATATTCAATCAATGTAGGCGGAGGCTCACCCGTATTTCTACCGCTAAAATGGCGCGAATAATTTTCAATGCCTTTACAAAATCCCATCTCTTTAATCATTTCCAAATCATATTTTGTGCGCTCTAAAATCCTTTGATGTTCAATGAATTTCTGATTTTCTTCAAAATAAGCAGCTCTTTGTGTGAGCTCTTCTTTAATAGTTTGCATAGCCTGCCACTGGACCTCTTCCGGTGTGACGTGGTGAGAGCTTGGATAGAGGGAAAACCCTTCTAAGCGCCTCAACACTTTACCAGTTAAAGGATCTACTTCACTTATTCTTTCAATCTCATCGCCAAAAAACTCAATTCTGATGGCTAAATCTTCTTCATAAGCAGGATAGATTTCTACAACATCCCCTCGTGCACGAAAAGTGGACCTAGAAAAATCGTAATCATTACGCTGATACTGCATCTGCACCAAACGCAAAAGCAGATCATCCCTACGAAAAGACTCTCCAACCTTCAATGAGAGCTTCATTTTAATGTAATACTCGGGCAATCCCAGACCATAAATACAGGAAACAGAAGAGACAATAATGACATCGCTTCTCTCCAAAAGAGAGCGAGTTGCACTCAACCGCATCTTATCGATGCGTTCATTTATTGCTAAATCTTTTTCAATATAAGTGTCTGTGCGGGCAATGTAGACTTCGGGCTGATAGTAATCATAATAAGAGACAAAATACTCCACTGCATTATCGGGAAAGAAAGCTTTAAATTCTTGATAGAGCTGTGCAGCAAGTGTTTTATTATGCGCCAAAATAAGCGTAGGGAGCTGCAATTTTTCAATAACGTTAGCCATGGTAAATGTTTTACCCGAACCTGTAATCCCTAAAAGTACTTGAGCTTTTTTGTGCGCTTCAAATCCTTCTATTAATTGCTTGATCGCCTCAGGCTGACTTCCCTTGGGTTCAAATTCACTTACCAACTTAAAGAGGCTAGACATAATAACCTTTGCATTTAGACAACGCGAAAGCTCTCGCGGTTGAGAGATCGGAAACGACCTCATATTTATAATATGGGGTCGTTTCCGATCTCTCAACCCCGAGGCTTTGGCGTCGTCTAAATGCAAAGGTTATTATGTCTAGCCTCTTAAATGGACGATCCACCTTGTCTCTCTTTTTTTCTATCTCTTGCCACTCTGGAAATCTTATTCCAACCGCCAGTAAGTCCCATAGCGCTATGGACTTTTTCCATCGTCTCTTGCGCCACCTTGTTCATTTTCATCGTGCCATCATAAATAATTTCTTCTACCAACCCTTTATCTTTTGAAAAATGAGCGCGTCTTTCACGAAAAGGTTCTAAATAAGCATTGAGTGCAAGGATGAGTTTATTCTTAACTTCCACATCTCCCACCTTTCCTTGACGATATCTCTCCTTAAGCTCGCTCACCTCTTCCTGGTTAGAGTTAAACAGATCATGATAGATAAATACAGGATTTCCCTCAACTGTACCAGGAACATCGGCACTAATGCGATTAGGGTCGGTATACATGCTTTTTACTTTTTTCTCGACTGTTTTAGGATCATCACCAATAAAAATAGCATTTCCGGCTGATTTACTCATTTTTCCCTTGTTATCTGTGCCTACAAGAGTGGGCACAATGCCGCTTTTAATTTCCGGAATAGGAAAGACATCACCATATAAAGCATTAAAGCGCCTTGCAATATCGCGTGTGACCTCTACATGCGCCTCATTATCTTTTCCTACGGGCACCAAGTCAGCACATGGCAGCAAAATATCTGCTGCCTGAAGCACGGGGTAGCCCACTAGCCCAAAGGGGATACTCTCTTCTTCAATATGGGCATTGCGCGCCATCTCTTTAATGCTAGGCAAACCCGTTAAACGATTGATAGAGACCATCATTTCAAAAATCAAATTCAATTCATACACCGCCGGCACAGCAGATTGAATAAAAATAGTCACTTTATCTGGATCAATGCCGCATGAGAGATAATCTAAAACCATCTCGTGCGTATTTTTGCGTATTTCTAAAATTTCGCTATGAGTGGGCTTAGTAGTGAGTGTATGCAGATCGGCAATAATAAAATAGCAATCATAAGCCTCTTGCAGCTCGACTCTATTTTGAATTGAGCCCAAATAATGTCCCAAATGAATGGCGCCTGTTGGCCGATCTCCCGTTAAAATGCGTTTTCTCATCTTTTACCCAAATATTTGATTATAAAATTCTAATGCCATGATGCACACAGATATCCCCATCGTTAAAATAAGGGCGGTTTTACCTCCAGGAGCACGGTAAGGAGATTCCATTCCTTTTTTTCTTCCTTGATAGACCATCAAAGCCGGCATAAAGCCTAAGAGAAAAACAACCCCATAAGCTCCGGCCAACTCTAACGCTGTTAAGAAAATACGAGGATTAAGCAAAATCAGGCCCACAGGCGGCAAAAAGGTTAGAAAATAGAGAAAAAGTTTTCTCCACCCGGTTGTCTGCATGCGCAATCCATCCGATAAAAAATCCCTCAAACTAAGCGATACGCCTAAAAATGAGGTGATGATGGCCAAAAAGGAGAGCGCGCGGCAAAGCTGGACCAGAAAAGGACTCTGCACTGCAGCAAGCAGTAGATCTGTCCCTTTAATTCCTAGTTGGTAACCCTGCTCAATGCCCATATTCCCTTCTAAAGGAATAATAGATAAAGTCACCGCCGTCCAAACCACATACAAAAGCAGAGGAATAGCGCTTCCGATCAAAATAATTCTCTTTAACATCTTCACATCATGGTCTACATATTCTGAAAGTGTAGGGATAATAATATGATAGCCGAAAGAAGTTGCTACCATAGAGATAGCTAAACGCGAATGGCCGAAGTTCATGTGAGTCAGCAATGCGGGATCCATATAAGGCACAATTAAAATAATTAACAAGAAGAAGACTGCTATTAAAGCGCTAAACATATAGCGATTAGCATAGTCCACAGCTTCTGCCCCCTTGTACACAAAAAAGCTAAACAGCAGCAAGATGGGCAAAGCTTCTAAATATCCTGGTAAACTATAACCCGTTAACGATTGAATAATATATTGAAAATCGGCAGCACTGCCGGCAATATAAGCAGTGGTCAGGGCATAAAGCAAGAAAAGATAGACAACCCAATTCACCACTTCTCCCCATCTGCCCAAGGTATGCCTGGCCATGGAAATAAAATTATTTTCATGTTTAATGGAGAGGTTCACCTCCACAAAAAGAAGAGCTGTGAAGGTCATAAAGGCCCAATAGAATAAAAAGAGTAACAATGTAGGTAGAAAACCACCCTGTCCTGCACTCACAGGAAGAGCCAGCATGGCAGCTCCAATGGTGGTACCTGCGACCAAAAAAATGCCACCTACAGTATGTTTAAGCAATTTCAGCCTATTAAGCATATAAAACCCCCAATTCATCTAATAGTTCCAAAACAATCACCAGAGACGAAACTAATAAAATGAATAAAAGAGAGAATTTTCCTCCTGGTATTATGGCTATTCCTGTGCGTTTCTGCACATAGCGTCCCCTCCATACCATCAACGCTGGAATCACGCCGAAAAGAGCCATCACACCCAATCCTCCAGCTATTTTTAAAGCCCTAAGAAAGAGATGGGGATTGACTACCGAACAGAAAAACGGCGGTAAAAGAGCCATACAGACAAGAAAGAACTGATTTTTTTTATTTTTTTGTATAGAAAGACCATCTGCTAAAAAATCGACTAAACTTAAAGCCACACCAATAAAAGTGGTCATGAGCGCAAAAAAAGCAAAGTATTCAGCTGCAGTCACTACCCAAGAAATGCCTGTAACACGTTTTAACAAAACCGTTGCCATCTCGCCCTTGTCTATAGCACCCACAAAAGCAGCACCTGGAACAATGCCTAAAATAAGGGCCTGCCAGAAAAGATAAACCACCAAAGGGATTAAAGAGCCATATAAGATCACTCGCTTAAGATCTTTGCGATCCTGATGAAGATAACGTGTTAGGCTGGGAATTAAATTCTGAAAACCAAAGGCAATTAACATAGCAGGAAAAGCAAAATAAGAGGCCTTCCAGTCTATTTGATAGAGATTTGTTACTTCTATTTTACCAATTCCCAAGATAATTAGGATCAAATAGGAAACAATCAGGCCCACCATAAAAATGCGGTTCACTCCATCCACTGCATGTGTGCCCACCAAAAGAACTAAGCCAAAAATAAATAAAATCGATAAACTGCCCGCCCAGCTAGGCAAACCCCAAGAAAAGAGATTTTCTACAACTTCATTGACAAGCTGACCTCCTGCTGAAAATAGGGCCACAAGAATTGAATAAAAAAGAAAGAGAAAGAGAGCCCAGCAGGCCATTTGCCCAAAACGACCCAAAGTTCTACCTGCTAAAGTAATCAAACTAGCGCCCTCTTCAAACCAGAGGTTGGCCTCTAAAAGCACAAATCCTGAGAGCGTCATAAAAAGCCAAGCAAGAGTAAAGAGGACAACAGAGGGAAAAAAGCCCCCTTGAGCACTCATGACAGGCATGCCCAGCATGCCGCTTCCAATGCAGGAGCCAGCAATGAGCAATATAGCGCCGATCAATTTTCCCTTTTTATCAAATCCCAGTAGAGCCATCTCTTATCCTTATTCATCTAATGATGAGCAGGATTTTAACAGGATAAAAAAAATAAAGAAAGAAGAAGAATGAAGAGGAGAGAGAGAGGGGGGAATTAACCGCAGAGCCGCAAAGTACGCAGAGGAAACGCGGAGAAGAAAGAAAAAACAACAGGATAACAGGATCGGCCTCTGGCCGGCAGTTGCTATGCTGAAGTTATAGGATAAATCTAAATTAGATCTTGAAAAA